>JADFZU010000003.1:89717-99889 GCA_015232365.1 Magnetococcales bacterium
AAAACAACAGTTGGTACTGATGTTGGCCGATCTGATCAACGAAGCATTTTTGCGGCAGTCGGCCTTCTCAGAAAAAGACCGTTTTGCCTCACCACAACGGCAGACAAAAATGATGGCCCTTCTCAATAGCTTTATGGATATGGCCGAAGATGCAGTAGAAGCAGGTGTAGAGGTAGATCAAATCACCGCCTTGCCGGAACTGCGTCGTCTTAAACGTATGGGTGAGGAGATTGGCGAGGAGGAGATTGAGCGGTTTGATACGATGCAGACCGCACTGACCACAGCTTTTAATGGCCTGAAATCAAAACCAGATGAGGGTGACGCGGCATGACTAGCAACGCAAATCTATTTTTAGACGAAGCAGCAACCCGTATTGAAGGCCCCCTGCTTTTTGCTCATCGCCGGGTGGATGTAGGGTTAAACGAAATGGTCGAGGTTACCGGATCAGACGGCATACGGCGTTTGGGCAGGGTTGCTGCCCTTGATGATGATTATATGACCATTGAAATCCTTGAGTCCACATCGGGGCTATCACTTGACAACACCAGAATTCGTTTTGCCGGGGAGCCAATATCATTCTCTCTGGGGCCAGGAGTTTTGGGCAGGGTATTTGATGGCGTAGGCCGGGTAATTGATGGCGGTCCCCCCATTGCAGCTACCCACAAAATGCCGGTTGAGGGTGGCATTCTCAACCCCATGCGCCGGGTTAAACCTGCCGACTTTATTGAAACCGGGATCTCGGCAATCGATATATTAAACAGCTTGGTCCGTGGTCAAAAACTGCCAATCTTCTCTGGTGGCGGCCTACCCCACAATCAGTTGGCACTGGATATTGCCCTCCACGCCCGACTCCGCCCGCCTTCCGGTGAGGTGAAAAAGGATGTTAAAGAGGAGTTTGCAATTGTTTTTGCCGGTATTGGTGTACCTTATGATACGGCAGAAAAATTCCGGCGAACCTTTGAGGAGAGTGGAGCTTTAGGCCACACCGCACTATTTCTCAATCTGGCCTCTGACTCCAGTTCCCAACGACTGCTCACGCCACGTTTTGCCTTGACAGCAGCAGAGTATCTGGCCTTTGAAGAGGGACGGCACGTCCTCGTTATAATTACCGATTTCACCAACTATTGCGAGGCACTCCGAGAGGTCTCTGCCAGCCATGGCGAAATACCAAGCCGAAAAGGTTATCCCGGTTATATGTACTCCGATCTAGCCACCCTATATGAGCGGGCCGGATTTTTAAAAGGCCGCCCCGGCACGCTTACGCAAATACCAGTACTGACAATGCCCGCCGACGATATCACCCACCCCATACCTGACCTTACCGGATACATTACCGAGGGGCAGATCACCTTGGACAGAAAACTGGACCGTGAGGGTATTCAGCCACCAATCAACGTCCTGCCCAGCCTCTCCAGATTGATGAAAGATGGTATAGGCGACGGGTTTACCGACCCGGACCATCCAGCTTTAGCCAACCAACTATTTGCCGCCTACTCCCGAACTACTCAGGTTCGTTTGCTAGCCAATGTGGTTGGTGCAGAGGGTTTGACACCGGCTGATCGGCTGTTTCTTGATTTTGGTGCCAGTTTTGAGACAGAGTTTGTCAGCCAAAAGGGGCCACGCAGCCTTGAAGAGAGCATGGATCTGGGCTGGGAGCTACTGAGCCACCTACCTGACTCAGAGCTATCCCGTTTAACAGATGAGCAGATAGCCCGACATCTGCAAAAAAAGAGGGGCTAAGAGATGCAGATCTCTCCCACTCGTAGTGCACTGCTAGAGGCAAAAGATGAACGCCGGGTCATGGATGAGGGCTACCGTTTTCTTGATGAAAAACGGCTGCTGCTTGCTGCGGAAATTATCAAAACATTCAACAAGCGTAACCAGTTGAAAACTGAGTATGACCAGCTTTTCAATAAAGCACAAAAGGCTATGGCGGCAGCAGTTGGCCGTCACGGTCTCCACGGTCTGCAACTACAGCCAGCAACTAAACGCCACTCTCCCTCTATCAGCAGCAAAACCAGATCTTTTTTTGGCGTGCCACTGGTAGAGAGTTCAGAGTTGACAGAGAGTGCAGCCCCAGAAACCTATTTAGGGGCCAATCCTTCGCCAGAGTCCAAGCAGTGCCGGAAAATATTTACCCAACTACTGGAAACAAGCATTACCATGGCAGAACTTTCCAACAATTTGCAAAGACTGCTCCTGGAGTATCGCCGGACCGACCGTCGTGCCCGCGCCCTTGAGGACGTTATTCTGCCGGAGTTAAATGATGGGATCTACCATATTGACAATCAACTAGAAGAGATGGACCAAGAGGAGTCGGTTCGGGTACGTCTGGGTAGAAAGGCTTTTTGATGAAGGAAAATATACTAGAAATCCCTATTTTTCCACTCCACCTTAAATTTATGCCTGGGGACCGGGTTCCCCTGCGAATTTTTGAACCCCGTTATCTGGATATGGTGAAAAAAGTAGCTGGCAAAAAAGAGGGGTTTGGCATTGTCCAGATTACAGAAGGTGGTGATGTAGGGCCAACACCAGAGATAAAACCTTGTGGAACCCTAGCCACCATTGTTGATTTTGATACACTGGAAAACAAACTTCTCGGCATTACGGTTCTTGGTGAGAGGCAATTTAAAATTCGCAATACATGGGTAGAGGGGAGTGGATTGATGATGGGCAGTGTTAAAGTAGCAGATATTGGTGATGAGAAGATAAATTTGCAGACAGATTCTGAAAATGCCGGACCTCTTGATATAAAAATCGCAAAACAGCTAGGCATCCCAACCAGGGAGTATGTAAATGCTCTATTAAAAAAACAGATTAAAACTGAACATCTGGAGCCAGGTGAGATTATTGACGGAGAAAAGCTAACAAAAACACGCGTTATATTCCGCTATCAAGGCCGCTCGACCTATATAGATATTGAAGAAAAATAGGGTGTCTATCCACTATTCTCTTGCTTTTTATTATTAATTCAGTTTATAATGGCAAAATTATCAATATGACATAGTTGAAAAGGAGGTGGAAATTATGTTTGATTAATCTACTTCAAATTAGAAAACAAGCCCAGATTGGGGCTTTTTTTTTGCCTTCAATTCCTAACAAAAACTGCATGACTCCCCCAGCCTCCTATTGGCAAAATAATTTTTTTTCTCTTTTTATCTTCTAGCAAAATTCAGATAAAAAGCAACGATCTTCTACACATGCATTTACTACACTAACGACATGTATATCTTATTATTAAAAAATCTTTCCCCTATCTAAAAAAGTTGATGAAATTTTACAGAACAAGTGGTAGTTTCTCCCCCACCTAACGGTAATGATGGGCGGTGAACATCGGCGTGATATTTAATTAATTACGGTACATTCACGCTTAATCTTTGGCTCACAAAGCAACTTTTCTTGGTTGACCGTCTCAATAAGTACGGAACATCTGGGAAACACCTTTGATAGCCAACACTTTAAAGCGTTAATATCGGTAATTTATAAAATATTCAGGAAACTTTGTTACTATAGTTGAAGATGGAGGAGTTTTGATGAGCAGCAGACCAACAATGGCGCATGTCGATAATAAGATGGGCGATAACAATGACACACATTTGTGGGTAGCTGTAATGGACCGGGCAGTTCGAGACCTGGTTGCTCTTGAGAAATTTCGCCAGCAGGACCCGGAAATACTTTCTGATCCGGTTTTCAGATATGACTATAGAAGCCTTAAAAAGTGGTTCTACTCCTCTTCGATGGAGCCAGGAAAGTTTAACTGGATCTGCTCATTGGTAGATATTGATCCAAAATGGGCAATAGCTAAACTTGAAGATAAGTTAAATATTGTATTAACAAAGAAAAAAACCAATAGAGACAGCTTGCAGTCAGTTGCTGATGATTCTAAAGCAGTTGCTGCTTAGGTTAGACGTTTGAAGAAAATCCTCATAGTGGCTGCTGCTATTCCAATTCTCAGTGCGTGTTGGTATGATGCAGATTCTGACAGAGGCCACGCTATAGCTGAAGCTCTATGTGCCAATTGTCATGACCTTTCCAGCGCTGCAACCATTAAACACGCCCCCCCATTATGGAAAATTGTCGGGCGAGTCCCTGGTACGGTAAAAGGGTTTGACTATAGCCAGGATTTTTTAACACTGGTTGCGACAAAAAAGTTTGTTTGGCAAGAGGAGAGCCTGGATTTTTTTTTAAGCAACCCAAATCAATTTCTGCCTGACAACAAAATGAGTAAATTTGAGCTTAGCTCAACAGGAACCTACACAACCCCAGAAACCTACTCCACGACTGACCGAAAACTGAACAAAGCTAAACTAGCTCTTCTAAAACTGGGCCATTATGAGCTGTTTCATGGTTTGCAAGCCTCAGATGAACGAGATGACTTAATTGAATTTCTCTATACTCTTCGCTAGAATACCCCTTCCG
This sequence comes from Magnetococcales bacterium, assembly GCA_015232365.1. Taxonomy (GTDB): domain Bacteria; phylum Pseudomonadota; class Magnetococcia; order Magnetococcales; family JADFYX01. Next base: position 94,137 of record JADFZU010000003.1, read on the forward strand.
CTCTGAATATTTAATCTTGTGTTTTTTTAGATTTTTGAGGGAGTTCTATGGAAAACCCGAGCAAAACCAGAGAAACATCCAGTTCAAAAGGGCTGTCACGTCTCCTTGGGGCCATCAATACTTCAGAACCAGGCCGAGCAAAAGCTCTGCTATTAGAGACAGTTATAAAGCTTGGCGACTCTAACTCCCAAAATCATAAAAAGCTCCTAATGGGCATTCGTAACCCGGCACGGGTATTGACCCAATTAGGGAGAAGAGAGGCCCGTCTGTTATGGAGCACACTACCACCACCAGTTCGGGTCGGACTGACCAATGCGGTAGACCAAAAGACCCTTGATAATCTTGACCTGAACCGTGCCATTGGCAGCAGCAGTGAAGGTATAGATGAAAAAAAAGCTATAGAGGAGTTCTATAATGTTCTGAGAGACTTAAGGGACAGTGGAAAAATCCGTTGGGAGCGGTTGCTGGAGAGTGTTATAGAGCCACCAAAATGTGAGCCACCTACCACCCCAAAAACATGGCAGGATGGTGGGGCAATTCTTCTAGACCCTATAGTGGCAATTGGTGGAGCAGCACGAATTTTAATTGTTGGAGCAGAAAAAAGACCAAAGGCCTGCCACATGACCATCACCTACTCTGCCCGTGAGGTAGAGAGGCAAATTGCTGAAGCCCAGATAGATTACGGAGTAGATGGATTAGCATTTTGGCGTACCCCGCCCCTGCTCAATCCAGGACTCTACAAAGTTATTGTTACCACCCCCGACTCTTCTCTGCAATCATGCCATACCATAGCTGTTGCCAGGGCGGCCCAGAAACCCCTCAAGTTAAGCTCGTCACTGATGATATGGTCAGGCAAAGACCGGAGTCGTAGTTTGGAGTTTCGAGGCAGGCTTGATACCAATAGCAAAGAGAGTAAAGAGTCAAAAACCGCTGTTCATAGTCAGCTAATATGCGGTGGATGTGGTCATGTAACCGATGAAAAAACCACTACTGCCAACAACAAAAGGTTCAGTGCCGGACTCCACTGCTACGGCCACCAAGGTCCATACTACCTGCAGCTTACTGAAAAGCCAAGCGGTCAACGCCAGCTATTTTCGGTTGCTGACAGCAATCTGGACATTCCAAAAGATAGTGAGGGGATAAGAGTCACAGCTACACTGAATCAAAAATTTAACGGCCACCTGAAACTCGCCATCTCCCAAGCAAAAACCGGGATTCTTATCGCTAGCCATGCCGGAGCAGAACTAACCGGCCTGGATTTGGAAAACCTTAACGATCCAGCCCAGCCATTGGCCCCTGCCCACAGTTTCCAAATTATGAATGACCGGGTTTTGGAGTCTAGCCACAACTTTGCCATGAATGTTGACTTTCAACCAATTCTAGGTGCGTTTCGAATCTCCGAACTTGACGGTTCACATTTAGAGTTTGACATATCCTGCACCGATCCTCTATTCGGTATCAGGCTGCACTTTCTTCACCGTTTGCCTGATGGCAAATGGAGCGTAGCTCAAACCGATGCCAGGGAAGCTCCAAACGATATCTTGCTCAACATGCCCCAGGTGGCTATGCCGGATGATCATTTTACAGGCTGGGTTATCTCTCAGGCAGAGACCCATAAAGAGCTGGTTGTTGAAGTTGATGGCAATTCAGCCTCTACCCAATTAAAACAAAAATGTAAAACTCCCGTCCAGGTCTCAAGCGGAGTACTGCCAGAACTCTCGGTTACCAACGGCGAAAACCATACCCCACTGTGGCGTTGGAACAACTTTGACCGGGAACCTCTGTTGATCCCAACCGCCAAAGAGCCTGAGACAAAAAGTACTGCAATTAAAGAGAGACCGTTTTTAACTTCAAGCAAGATTGAGCTAAATTTTCGTTATATGCAACCTGGAGAAAAGCTGCCCATAACAAACGGCTCTGTGGTGATTTTTCCAAACTTGAAATGGTTGGCAGGTTTTGCAGCAGAAAGGATGGTGACCGGCTACCCAATGCGTTGTTCCGAACAGACCAGCTCCATACTTTCATGCTTGTGGACCATTAAAGAGCTGATTGCGGAAGGCTATCAGGCTGGGCTGGTCAACAGTAAGCAGCTTGATACTCTCATAGCAGAAGAGATCAACCGTTTGTACTGCTTTCAACATGATGACGGTATCCTTGACCTCTGGCCCAGACTACAGCTATCCGAGTATGAACAGCTAGGAAATTATGCCTATGAGAACTCCTGGCCACCGCCAGAAAAAAAAGATCGGCACAAAACGAAAAAAGATAAGGGTGAGAGCGTTACCGGCAAGGTGAAAAATTTATTGGGTATTGGTGGCAGTAAAAAGGTTGTGGAGGAAGAGGAGAGCCAGGAGCAGCCAGAGCTGTTCTGGAACCCGGAATATGAATCAAAAATGATAAAGTTTTATGCAACCCCACCCATGGCAAAACAAGATAGTCAAGCCGAATCTGATGGCAGCCCATCTGTTCAGGCTAAACTGGAAGAGATTGTCTGGCAAAATCTATACGACCTGACCCTTAACTCTCCAGACGCTTTAGATAGTTTTTTAGATCGGCTTGATCCACATATCAAAGAGCTGTTAGGCCAAGAAAAACCGTATGAGACCGAGTTGGAAAACAGTGCCTACCACTGTATGCAAAGCAGTAGCTCCGACAAAGCAAATGTTGCGGTTGCCAACTCACTGGCAGCTACCATCCAGCCCGGTGAGAATACCTGGAATATCCGCAACTTTGGCCTCTATAAAAATAGTGCCTACTTTAGCGGACTGATGTTGGATTACTGTGCCCACCGCCCCGAAGAATTAAAAGGAGGACCACTATCTGAAGTTGGCGATCCGGTTGCAGCACTGCTTAACGGACTATTCACCTCTCAAGCCGATGGATTTTGGGGTACATCCGGCACAGTTCGCACTATAAGGGGATTGCTCAATCTAGACCGTAAAAATCCGTTAAACCCCAATTTTTTAATTGATTCCAAAGAGTTGAAAAACCCAAGCCAACCAATAGTTGTTTATGGAGAAGAGTTGACGGTTATGGATGGCAACGCTCTGGTAGCAGAGATATCTCCTATAGATCCCCTGCACGATTTTAAATCAGTACTTGATGTCCAGGAGCTACCCGACTGCAAAGTTAAACTTGACTGGGCCAATCTAACCACACCAACACTTAGAGCAGGTTCGGTCTACCTTCTAGAGATCAGCCTTGAGGGTAGCGGGCTGGACAATCCCATGGCCATGTTAGCAATTTCAGGACTTTTACGCCTTGATGACAAGTTGGAGGACGGAATGGGCAGCCATCCTGGTGGGGTGCGTATGGCTCTGCCTGGTAGAATGGTCAGAATAGCACTTCGAGCTGTACGAGTTGGCTCGGGGAAAATTAGCGTAATGGTCAGAAACATGTATGATTATAGCGAAACCATGAAAGAGCAACTAGACTTTACTGTTCAGTGACTGAAGCAATCTGATTTTATATAAAACCAGACTGCCAATTTAAGCTCCTGTTTTTTCTAGAATTAATAGGAGTTGTAATAAATCATTATGATGTTTCAATCAAAACCGAAGCTCATTGTGAGCTACCTTGGAGATGTCTGACTAATTTTTAAATACCATAGGGGTCTTGAATAATGACTTTGGCAAATCGACGCATTTTGATTATTGATGATGATGAGCAGATTCTTGATGTGTACTGTGAAGTACTAAAAAAACCGGGAGAGAGCAAAAATAAGCTACAACAATTTGCTGAGTTGGAAACAACAAGTAGTGAGACTATTGGCTCATTTGACGTCGATACGGTGCTCCAGGGTGAGGAAGGGGTAGCCTGTGTCCAACGAGCAGTTGAAACGGAAAAACCGTATGCAGTTGCTTTTATCGATGTCAACCTGCCTCCAGGAATCAACGGTTTGGAAACAGCTAGAGAAATTCGCCAAATCGATAAAAATATTTTTATTATCATGGTAACTGCTTACAAGAACCCAAATCTTGACGACCTAATGGCTGCCCTCAAGGATTATATCGTTCTTGCACGCAAACCTTTGAGCAATGAAGAGATCATCAATTTGGCAGAAAAAGCCTGCCAGAGTTGGGAAAACAATCCATCTCACATCACAACAAATGCCGTCAAAAAGCCTGACAATCATAACGACCTTGTAAAGAGATGGTATATAGATGAAGTTATCGACTCCATCAACGAGCCTCTCATAATTTGTGCTACCAACGGTGAGATCATAGAAATCAACCCCGCTGCCCATATACTATCCAAGTACTCCCAGAAAGAGTTGCTAGGCCAGAATATCAACGTGCTTTTCTCTGAAGGCAACAGTTTTGACGTTATTGACGAGTTAATGCTAAAAGGTAACGTTAGAGGTGTACGCCGTACCCTGTTGACAAAAGAGAACAATATAGTACCAATTGATGTTTCAGCGTTATTCTTCACCCAGGAGGAACATGGCGAGAGAACTGTCGTTGTAGTGTTTCAACAGCCAACAGACTAAATTGCTATAAAGGGCGGCAAGGTGACTAAAAAAGCCAAATTGTATGCAGTTGTGCTATTTATTGGAGTAATTGCCGGCGTTGTCACCGGATATCTCATTAATACCGGTTTGGAGAATGATGGTTTTAAAGATATTATCTTTTGGATAGCGGGAAGTGTTATAATAATTTTTGTGCGGATAAAAACCTCTCCAGCACTCAAACATATTTTTTCCTCGAATAATTGATAGCAACATATTGGTTGTAAAAAAAGATGCATATTAAACTTGAAATCTTACACCCGGAAGATCACCAAAAACTGCTATATACGCCACAAAACAGCTATGTTCATACGGCAAAACGGTTGATGGCCCCTCTTCTTTTTTCTGAATTTATTGCTGCATCAAGAAGCTATCCTATAATTTTTTATTTAAGCGAAGGTGATGAAAAGCTGACCCCAATGGCTATGCTGGGAACCGATGCCTCAGAGGGCAATCTATCTATCGGTAAACATGGGCGGTGGCTGGATGGGAGGATGATTCCTGCTAGTTTGGAGAACTATCCATTCTACACAGGCCCCATAGATGAGAAAGGCGATATAACTCTACTGATAGACATCAATGCCCCACATTTTCAGCCTAGCCCTGCAAATCTGACCAGCTACAGTTTATTCACCGCCTCTGGAGAGGCCACCCCTACCCTAAAGACAATTCGCAAAAAACATTTAGCCAATCAAAAAGAGCTGGGCCATACCGACTGGATAGTTTCCAAACTATATGAGATGAACCTTTTCCAAGCTAAAAAACTGCACGATTTTCTTCCTGAAAAGCAGTTTACACAACAGCATAGTTTTTTTATTCTCGACCAGAAAAAGTTGGAAGAGCTACCAGATGAGTACTTTTTGGGGATGCGTCAGCAGGGTTTACTGACCAACCTCTATGCCTTGATAAATTCACAGAACAACTTCGCACTACTTACAAAACCGGCAGAACAATATTTAGATCCAGACCCAGAGTCTTGGTTGGAAGACATTCAGAAAAACCAGCCAACAACAGAGGGCAAACCAAGCTCGAAAGGAGCCCAACCGGTCATAGCATTAATCGGAGTAATACTTCTGGCTTCATTGTTGATATACTACAATTTATCGAGCTCAAAACCAATTTCCATTGCCAAACAGCCAGCAGAGACCGCAACTGCGAAAAATACCGACAGTCAAAAACACCAAGCCTCCGTTACCGAGCTACAACAGAGAGATGTTGTACCACCAGTAATAGAAAAGGTTGTACC
>JADFZU010000003.1:99984-112379 GCA_015232365.1 Magnetococcales bacterium
GACAGTAGATACAGTGACAGTAGAGCCGATACCAGAACAGAATACAGAAGAACCACAGACAGAGCCAACTACCAGCTCAACACCAAAAAAACGTACGGCAGATCAAGCCAGCAAGAAACAGATAACAAAACCTGACATAATCAAGGTAGACGAGCAGCAAGCAAAGATTGTTAATGATTTAATTGACGGCATAAAGCGCAACGTTACCGAATCCCGGCTTTCACTGCCCGTTGGCGACAACGCCTTGGAGAAAATTGCCAAGTTGAAAGCTCTCAACCTTGAAAACCCTATTGTTGATGAGTTGCTCAACATAGTTTTTGAACGGTTTCTAGAGCTAGCCATATGGGACCGCTCAGGGCGTTCCAAGCTATATTTGGAAAAGGCTGGAAAAATCTTTCCTGATGACCCACGTATTGAAGAGACCGAAGAGCTTATATCTGAATAGTGACTGAGCTCATGACTTTATAGCGAAGGCTTATTGCAAGATATTGGTTTCACAGTTGACCTGAAAAACCTTGGTTACAGCACTGGTTGAGCCTGGTGTTTTCAATACGCTGTATAATCAATAAGTGACGTTCAGCTAATAATCCCTTCAGCCTTTTCCCAACCATGTTTCCAGCACCGCTCTTCAAAAGAGCCGTTTTCGTATGGACACTCTTCAATCTCATACCCCTCATGAAATGCGGCCTCTACACATGCAGCATAACCCTCGGCAAAATTTAGCCACTGCTCTGGCTCCATATGCTTATCATCTCTCACGGCTGGCTCTCCTCTTGACGTAAATAACCGTACACCTCACCATTAACCACACATGGTGAAAACCCCAAAGGCTGACCATTTTTTTCCGGCACCAAACGGGCAAAATAGCCGTTCTGCCCAACCTTTACATCCCATACCACCCACATTCCCGACTGCCCGGAAATCAGCATGTTGCCATGGTTGGTTCCGGCAACATATTGTTGGTTGGTTTCTGAAGGTGTGGCGACAAAAATTTGCATATCTACTCCTATCAACCTGGATCTGACTGTTGGATTAACAACTGCAGAATCCAGGCTTATGAATTACTTCAATTTGAGAGCAGATACTAAGGGAGTTTTGCAGGTATTGGCAGATGTATGACTTCAGCGGTTAGCAAAATTTCAGACAAACATGGGCATCAAGACCAGGGCGACAAGATAGACCACTTCACTAAGTTCACAACCAGCCCCAAGAAAATCTCCGGTTATACCCCCTGGATGTTTTTGAATTTTGTAACCAAAAATCGACAGAAAAAGTATGACTGCCAATAAGGGTATTTCTCCGCCGGCCATTAAAACAGAGGGGACGATGGCAAAAAAAGCCAGGACAATCCAGGCAGGAATACGGGGGATATTAGCTGCCATTTCCGCCCCCATCCCCCCCTCACGAAGATAGTCGAGGCGTAACAGCAGATAGACAATAGCCAAACGGCCAAACATGGGGACAGAGAGCAACCACCAGACTCCATTATCACTTGCAAGAATTGCTTGCAGAGCAGCAAACTTGACCAACAACAAAAGGACAACCGCCACCACCGCTCCCGGTCCACTACGGGGGTCTTTCAGAATAGCCAGAAGCCTCTCCCGGCTAGCCATGCCGCCTATCCAAGCGTCGGCAACGTCAGCTAAACCATCCAGATGCAGGCCACCGGTAAGCCAGACCCAAACCACCAAGATCAAAGCTCCACGCAGACCAGGATCAACATCCTCTAAAACCAAGGCAACAGCGGCTAAGACAGCACCGATGACCAAACCAACCAGAGGATAGTATAGTATTGAGTGACCGTAGGCCTTGGGAGTTGGAGCCGAGACCTGGGATATAGGAATTTTTGTCAGAAGTCCAAAAGCCAACCGCAATGGCGTTATCATAGCCCACCTCCCAAAACCGCCAACTTTGCTACTACAATCTGCTCAGGCTCATCAATTTGCAGATGGATACGGGTAACCGAAGCCCACGGCACATCAATGGCAAAACTCGCTCCAAGAGAGATCCCTAACAGATCAGCAAGTATTGTACGAATGACCCCGCCATGGGTTATCAGTAAGGTGTGGCTGTTGGGAAAGCTGGCAAGTAGTCCGGCCCAAGCTGTCAATACCCGCTTTTGAAAATCCCTGGTTTTTTCACCGCCTGGTGGTGAGTTCTGTTCTGGGTTTTGCCAAAACCGTCGCAACCCCTCACTATCACGCTGCATAATCTGTTCAGCACTCAGCCCCTCCCACTCGCCAAAACAGATCTCCCGAAAATCTGTCTCCAGCAATAGAGGTGTTTTCTGCTGCTCTGACAGATCTGCAGCAACCTGCCTGCAGCGGAGTAGAGGCGAAGTGACAATCTGGTCCCATGGGGCTGACTTCCTGGCAGCAGACTCCATGGCCTGCCAACCATTTTTGCTGAGAATATCATCGGTAGAGCCACGAAAGCAGGCCCCTCCTTCCACCTCGCCATGGCGGAGCAGATCTACCACCCCAACTGGTACCTCTGTACCAAGATATTTTTTCATCCTGCAGAGACACCTGCCTGGGCAAAGGTAGCCATACCGCCATGGAGAGCACAGGCCATCTGCAGCAATGGAACCGCTACCGCAGCCCCACTCCCCTCACCAAGACGCATCTCAAGGTCGATTAAAGCCTGACCGCCAATAGCTGTAAGCAGTGCTGAGTGGCCCGGCTCTTCTGATAGGTGGGCAAAAAGCATCCAATCTGCTAATTCAGGTCGCAATCTGACAGCAGCCAGAGCCGCACTGGTAGCAATAAACCCATCAACCAAAACCGGAATTCCCTCTTGAGCAGCGGTTATATAAAAGCCAGCTAAAGCCGCCAACTCAAAGCCACCAACCTTGGCCAATACAGAGAGAGGATCTTTTCGGTCAGGACGGTTAATATCCAGAGCTTTCTTGATTATAGCCGCTTTTTTGTTAACTCCAGCACTATCCAGTCCGGTTCCAGGTCCAGCCATCATCTCAGGTGAGAGTCTGGTAAATACTGCACCGACAGCAGCGGCAGCAGTGGTATTGCCGATACCCATCTCACCACCAATCAACAACTGCGCCCCCTCATCCCGCCCCCTAAGAGCTGCATCTCTACCAACAGTCAACGCTTCTACAAGCTCTTTTTCATCCATGGCAGCACCCTGGCTCATATCAGCAGTTCCAGCCCCTACACGACTGGAGACAACACCAGGCAGTGGGCCAGGATCGGTAACTGTACCAACATTAACCACCTCAAATTTGGCATTTAGATGTTTAGCCAATACCGTGATTGCAGCCCCTCCACGGGAAAAGTTTTTAACCATCTCGACAGTAACTGATTGGGGGAAAGCAGAAACACCAGATGCAACCACCCCGTGATCCCCAGCAAAAACTACTATTTTAAGACGTTTCAGCTCAGGGACAGCCCGTCCCTGCCAACCGGCAAAATCCACAGCTATTCTCTCCAGCACCCCCAAAGAGCCAGGGGGCTTGGTCAACTCACTCTGACGGGCAATAGCCTCTTCACGATGTTGTATTGATGGTTCAGCCAATGGTGCATTTAACCATTTTGGCATCATAGTCTCTCTCCTTTCAGCACCATGGGTACTCCTGCCACTGTAAAAATAACCCGGTCACAAATTTTTGCCAGATCCTGATGCAGCCAGCCGGCCTCATCAACAAAATTACGGCTCAGTTCCCCCATTGGCACAACTCCCAAACCGGTCTCGTTGGCAACAAAGATAATAGGAGAGAAGATGGTTGGCAAAATATTAAGCAGCTTGCTTTTTTCTTGTTGCCACAACCGCTTGCCATCACTATGCAGCAAAATATTGCTAAGCCATAATGTTAAACAGTCAATCAACAACACCCTGCCAACTTCTGCATGTTGGGACAACACATCGGCTAAAAAAAACTGCTCCTCAACCAACTGCCAGTGGGCTGGCCGTCTCTTCTGGTGCTGTAATATTCTTGTTGCCATCTCTGCATCTTCTGCCTTGGCTGTAGCAATATAGGTAACATCATGAGCTGATTTTACTGCAATATCTTCCGCCAAACGACTTTTACCAGACCTGGCACCACCCAATATCAACTCTATCGCCATCGCTTCATACCATTTAGAATATAGTGTATAAATAGTTTTAAATTTTTTAAAAAACACCTCTTTAAACCTAACAACCAATAAGGCAACTCGCAATGATTAACCCCGACGAAACAGAAAATACTAACACAAAAAAGCGCCATGGTCGGGTTGTGGTTCTAACCGGACCTGGAAAAGGTAAATCTTCCAGTGCCTTTGGCATGGTAATGCGAGCAGCCGGGTGGGGTTATAAAATTTGTGTGATACAGTTTATTAAAAAAGAGTCACGAAAAACCGGTGAACAGATGGCTGCCAGCCAGCTAGATGGCATTGAGTGGCACTGTATGGGTGATGGTTTTACCTGGATAACCAATAACCCCGAACAAGATAAAATCAATAACCGGAAAATTTGGGAGTTTAGTAAAGATAAAATCCGCTCCGGTGATTTTGATCTGGTGGTGCTAGATGAAATAAACTACGCTGCCGGTTATGGCTGGATCTCTGGAGATGAGATTGCCAGCTTTATCAGTAAGGAGAAACCGGCAGAGACCCACCTGATTCTTACAGGCAGAGGCGCTTTAGAAGAGGTGATTGGGGTTGCCGACACAGTTACAGAGATGGGCATGGTAAAACACGCCTATGAATCAGGGATTACTGCTGGACGAGGGATTGAATTTTAAATAGAGCCTCTTCAAGACGCTGCCATTCAGATTGGACTCCAGGTAGACCGAAACGAATACCGCCGGGCTTGATAAAACGCCGGACCAAAATTCCTTGCTGAGCAAATCTATCAAACAACTCTCTGTTTCGAGAAACTTTAACCCATTGAAACAGATTGGTACCACCTGTAGGTGTCAAATCGTGACTGCTTAGCATATTGTATAATTTTTTACTGTTTAATAACAACCGCTTACGTGTTTTTTTGTGCCATGTCACATCAAGCAACGCCTCCTTGGCCACCAGCCGGGAAGGTCCGGTAATATGCCACGGCCCCAACAACCTATGCATACTGTCGAGAAGTTCCGGCCAGCCAAAAACAAAACCAACCCTAACCCCAGCCAACCCAAAAAACTTACCTAAAGAACGCAAGACGATCAGCCCCGGATTGCCTGTCTCCGAGATCAGGCTATCTTCAGGTGTAGAGTCCATAAACGCCTCATCAACTATCAACCACCTCTCTCTACCAGCAGACTTACCAGCATCTGCTAGCCGCTGCCGCCACTCAAGAAGCTTTTCTTTGGGGGTAAACTCCCCTGTTGGGTTGTTTGGATTGACCACCACTACCACATCATAAAGCTCGATGGTTCTATCCAGATCTCTAAAAGCCAGCAGCTCAACCTTATGTACTGGGTTGTTATAGTAAAATGGCATTTTATAGCTTTTTTCTCTATAACCCCAAGAGTGGGCGTGTTCAGCATAAGTTGGCGACAGTACAGCAACCCGGAAATTTTCCGTCAACCGTGAAAGAACCTGGATAGCAGCTTGGGAGCCGGCCACAGGTAGGAGATTATTAGCACCATAATAGGCAGCAGCAGAAGTGACCAAACCGTCACCACCTTCTGGCAGACGGAGCCATTTATCAGCAGGAATCTGTGGAACCCCCCACCCTATCGGATTGATTCCTGTTGAGAGATCAAGCCACCTATCTGCTGGCAGGTTATATTTCAATGCTGCCTGTTGAACTCCACCACCATGTTTAAGCAACTCCAAACACTCCTATGAATAATAGCCCTACAAACCAGAGCAAAACACCTCGGCGCACCAACAAAACGGCTCGAGGAATATCGCCAATCACCGGTGGCCGCCCCAACCCCATAACAGGGTTGTCTTTGACGACACCATTATAAACCGACTCTCCACCCAACTTAATCTCCAACCCACCTGCACCGGTCGCCATAACCAGTGTCGCATTAGGGCTTTTCCGGTTTTTGCACTCAAGCCAGGAACGTAATGCCGACCTGCTATTTCCAAGCAGCAGATAGGTTACAGCAGTTAACCGAGCGGGAATATAATTAAGCAGGTCGTCCAGCCTTGCCGCCCCCCAACCAAAATAGATATAACGCTCAGTGCGATACCCCCACATTGCATCAAGGGTATTGACCAGACGATAGAGAACCGCCCCTGGAGCACCAAACAGCATGAACCAGAACAGGGCAGCAAAAACTGCGTCACAGCCATTTTCCAACAGTGACTCAATAGTGGAGCTGGCAACCTCAGCCTCACTCATAGCTCCAACATCCCGGCTAACTATCATTCCCACACTCAACCTAGCCCCATCAAGCCCACTCTCTTCCATGGCCTTGACGACACCCTCTCCATGCTCAAAAAGACTCTCAGCCCCCAAAACAAAATATAGGAGCAGAACCTGAAACAATAAACCGCCATAATCTAAGCTAGATAGCCAGATTGACAGCAAAAAACCTGGAATAACTATAATAATAACCGCTATTACTCCTAGAATCTTGACAATATTGTAACGCTTTTTATCATTTAACGCAACATTAAGTGAACTTTCCAGCCAATTTGCTAAGTTTCCCACCCCAACCAGAGGGTGAAAACGGCCAACTTCGGCAAATATTTTATCAAGGACTAGAGCAGCAACAGCCATGATAGCAAATAGTGAAAACTCCATTTAATCAACCTATATATAAATTAATCCAATGAGATAAAGCAGCTCAAAGCTCTCTCCCGGAACGCAAAGAAAACCTCCCTGTCAGCAGAGCTAAAAACAATTGAAAGTATACAGAAAAACAGAATGGTTTTTATTGCTAAAGTTTATATATCAAATATATTAGTGGTTAAAGCTTGCAACACAAAATAGTAAATGCCAACTTCTGACCCAGAGCAACCACAGAACATAGCACTCCTCTATCTACGACTATATTAGCTGGTAAATCAATAAGCGACACCAGAAACACACTTTTAGCTGTCGTATCTAAGATTATGGCCCTGGGGCAACAGTAACTACACTTGGTTTATAAACCCTATTTCAGTCCCTGACATGACTACTCCCAACCCGGTATTGAATCGCTTCAGCTAGATGCTCAACACAAATATTGGTGGAGCCTGCCAGATCAGCTACAGTACGGGCTACCCGGCGTAGACGGTTATGGGTTCGGGCGGAGAAAGCCAACTTGCGACCAGCATTTAATAACAGAGCCTGCCCATCTTTGTCTAAAGGGGCGTGTTCTTCCAATATCTTCCCATCCAAACTTGAGTTGAGTACTCCTGGGCCATTTCTAGCGTACTGCCGCTCTCTGGCAGCAACTACACGAAGCCTTACTGTTGCAGATGACTCTCCAGCCGGAAGCTGAACCAAAGTTTCAGGGGGTACCGGGGGAACCTCAACATGAAGATCAATACGGTCCATCAAAGGGCCAGACAGCCTGGAGCGGTACTGCTCAATACGAACCATGCTGCAACGGCACTCCCGGTAAGGGTTGCCAAGATGACCACATGGACATGGGTTAAATGCGGCTACTAGCTGAAAATCAGCCGGGAAAGTTGCCGAACGGGCAGCTCTTGAGATATTCACCTCACCAGCCTCCAACGGCTCTCGCAACACCTCTAGAGCACTGCGGCCAAACTCAGGAATCTCATCTAAAAAAAGCACTCCCCTATGGGCCAAGCTAACCTCACCAGGTTTGGGAACACTACTACCGCCAACCAGTGCCACCTGAGAAGATGTGTGGTGAGGAGAACGAAACGGACGGACACCGACTATTGGCCGCCCAGAGTGGAGCTGTCCAGCCACTGAATGGATTGCTGTCACCTCCAGAGCCTCATCCAGAGACATATCCGGCAGCAGCCCTGGCAGGCAACGGGCCAGCAGAGTTTTGCCAGAACCAGGAGGACCGCTCATAATCAGATTGTGACCTCCAGCAGCAACAACCTCCAGAGAGTGCTTGGCATGTTCCTGACCTTTAACATCAGCCATATCTCGCAACAGCCTACTCTCTTCACCAAGCCACCCGTCTAGACCAGTCGCCACCACCGGTACTATGGGCTCTTCACCGATCAGATGACGAATCAACTCCAAGAGTGTTGCCGGCGCAACTACCGAAAGATCAGGAGCCAAAGCCGCCTCAACTCCGTTCTCTTTGGGAACAACCAGCTCACTGAAACCATCACGCCGAGCATAAAGAGCTGCTGGCAGTGCACCGGTTACAGAACGCAAACGACCATCCAATGACAGCTCACCGAGAACCACACGGCTATCCATAACCTGTTGGGGAATGCTACCCATAGCCACCAGCAGGCCCAATGCTATTGGCAGATCATAAGCGGAACCGACCTTGGGCAGATGGGCAGGGGCAAGATTTATGGTAATCCGCCGGGTTGGCAGCTTAAAACCGGAGTTGGCAAGAGCAGCACGCACCCGGTCTTTGGCCTCCCTTACCGTTGCTTCGGGCAGACCAACAATACTTAATGTTGGAAGACCACGACTCAAATCAACTTCAACCTCAACAGGAACTGCCACCACCCCCTCTAAAGCAATGGTGTTAATACGAGCTAACATATTTTGGAGTTTCCCTAGGTGAATTTTTAACCCTGATTCGGCAAATTGGCAGATAATAATAGTGCTACATATTGGTTCGCCAGATAAATCAAGAGACTGTGCCAAAGATGCAGGAACATCTGCCGCATCCAGGTTGAAGGATAGTTGTTATTTTAAGTAGAGGAGTAGACCAGCACCCTTTTTTCCAACATGTCGTCCATGGCGTAACGAATCCCCTCCCGGCCCAAACCAGAGTCTTTTATACCGCCGTAAGGCATATTATCAACCCGGAATGACGGCACATCGTTATGGACCACACCCCCCACCTCCAGAGCATCGAAACCCTGCATTACAGTGGAAAAATCGTTGGTAAACAGACCACACTGCAGACCAAATTTAGAGTCGTTAACACGGGCAAAAGCGTCAGCCATACTATCGACAGCGGTAAGGGTAACCACAGGACCAAACGCCTCTTCTGACGAAATCCTGGAGCGAGGGTCAACCTCCTCCAAGATAGTTGCCGCCATGCTGTTGCCCTGTCCCACATCAGCAATGGTATTGCCGGTTATAACTTCCGCCCCCTGGATCACCGCCTCTTGAATCCAATCTTGGAGTCGTTGACGGTTTTTGCTGTCGATCATTGGCCCCAAAGTGGTTTTAGGATCGAGCGGATCACCAGAGACCAGAGCCTCGGCAGCTTTTTTAAATCTGGCTCTAAACTCACCTATGATCTCTTGATGAAGAAAAATTCTCTGTACCGAAATACAGACCTGGCCACACTGGTAAAATGCCCCAAGCAGTGAACGGTTGATCAGCCAATCCCAATCCCGCACATCTTTGTCAACTATCAGGCCGGCGTTACCACCTAGTTCCAAAAGGACTTTTTTACGTCCTGCATCCCGCTTCATCTGCCAGCCAATCTCCGGGGAACCGGTAAAGCTCAACAGGTTAATACGATCATCTTCCACCAACATCTGCCCAGCTACTCGATCACAAGGCAACACCGAAAATGCCCCTTTGGGCCAGCCGGACTCTTCGATTATTTCTGCCAGCATAAGAGCGGTCAGTGGGGTTTTAGAGGCGGGTTTTAATATTACAGGACAGCCGGTTGCCATGGCTGGGGCAATCTTATGGATGGCCAGATTGAGAGGAAAGTTAAATGGAGCAATTGCCGAAACCACTCCCACCGGATATTTACGAACCAGAGCCCGGCGGCCTGCACCCATGGGGTTGATACCAAGATCAAAGGCCTCACCCTGAATTCTGGTTGCCTCACCAACGGCTATATCAAAGGTAGCAACAGCTCTAGCCAACTCAAGCTTTGACTCTGCCAGGGTTTTGCCGTTCTCCTGACTTAAAATACGGGCAAACTCATCAGAGCGTCTGCTCATACCGTCTCTAACAAAGGCCAGAGCATCAGCCCTCTGGTACGGCTCCATGGAACTGGTTTCAGCTAAAGAAGTGACCGCCGCGTCAAGAGCCAGGTTTATCTCATGGGTTCCACACTGGGCCACACTATCAACAAGCTCACCACTGTATGGATTGACCACATTAATGGTCTTACCAGTACTAATCCACTCTCCGGCTAGATAGGCTTCTCTCATCGCTACCTCTTTATGGCTGGGTTTATGATTTTTTGGCTAAAGCTGCCTCTAACTCAGCAACCTGTTTTTCCAATTCGTCAATCTTAATACGAGTATTGCTCAGCAGGGTTTGGGCTGCATCAAACTCATCACGAGTCACCAGATCAAAATGCTCAACCCCTTCCCTAACCACATCTCTGAGTTTTCTGATCATCTCCTGATGTCCGTCACCAACCATATTCACTACACCCATGATATTTTGGGTCATTTGATCTAGAAGTGCATTATCAATTTGCATATTTATTGCCTCGTTTTCAGGTTCAACTAATTACTGAATAAATTCCAAACCAGGTTTTTCGTGGAAATATCCGTTACAAAACGGATCACCGCCATTTAACTCCTGAAGCTTTGCCACTGCCTCCTGGCTATCGACTCTACCAGCCATACGCTCCTGCCAGACTTTCACCACCTCAACCATATTCTTGCTCTGTGGCGACAGGCGAACAATATCTATATCCATTTTCTTTAGCTGCTCAATATCAGAGATAAGATTATAGACCAACTCCGACATGGTCTCTATGCCATTAATTACCAAAAACTGCTTGTTCTCTTGTGTGTGCATGGGCATACCGTCAGGATATTCACCGCATTTGTATTGGCAGTTCCCCTTGGGCAGGTTAAAAGCTCTGGCTGTATAACAGCGGGCAGAGAAGGTTAAAGGCAGTCTGCCATAGGCAAACACTTCAGACTCAACACCAACACAGCGACGGAAGACACCATCCATATATTTGGCTGACAACTCCACCGGCAGCACGACCCGGTCGGCCCCCACAAATTTTAGAAAATCCAACGTCTCAGGGTTATAGGTGCAGATGTGCGGCCCAGCCACCATTGGCTGCCCTTCACCAATACCAACTGAGGCCATATCGTTTGCCTCAATACGAACCCCGGCA
The DNA here is from genome assembly GCA_015232365.1 of Magnetococcales bacterium. Classification (GTDB taxonomy): domain Bacteria; phylum Pseudomonadota; class Magnetococcia; order Magnetococcales; family JADFYX01. The sequence goes on from JADFZU010000003.1 coordinate 111,080, forward strand.
TCTTTGGCAAAAGCCGCCAACTGCCGAATCTCCTTCTGCTCATCTTCTGTCATGACCAGACCCAGCATGGAGAATACAATCTCTTTACCAGAGGGTTTCAACTCCCGGGCCAGCTTAACCAACTCTTTAGGACTTAAGTGGAACCTTTTGGAGCAGACCACCTCACCAATATAGAGAATATCGGCCTCGGTCTCAAAAGCCATACGTTTATAAAAGTCGGCAACACCCTTTTTACCCCAATCAAACAGACAAGGACCAATGGAGATTTTCATAATTACTGCCACTCCTCCTGATAAGTTCCCAGTGTATGGGTCGCCCCTTCAGAAGTTGTGTTGAGGATTTTAATCCACTTCCCCTTCGGTCTGAATGTTTTTGGTGAGTCATAATAAGCGTCAACAGCTTTACGAAAAGTTTTGGTCACAGTACCAACATATGACTTTGTCCTTTGTCTGCCTTCAATTTTTAAAGATGCCACCCCTGCCTCTATAACCTCCGGCAACATCTCCAGCACATTCAGCGAACTAGGATCTTCCATGGTATGATAGACCCGTTCATTAGCCTCAAACCGACCCTTGCATATGGTTGGGTAGGCAGCGTCCTCGTCAGAGTCATACTCAGCAATCAGTACATCACCAAGCCTGGTCTGCAACTTATCCCCCTTACTTTCAAACCGTACCGCCCGTGCCGGAGAGCAGACCCCTTCAATGTTTGGAGACACCCCGGTAACATAAGACGATAGATAACAGCGACCTTCAGCCATAACACACAGCCCGCCAAAAGCAAAAACCTCCATCTCAATATCGGTCTTATCCCCCAGCTTTTTAATCTCTTCTACTGTGAGCACCCGCGGCAGTATTACCCGTTTGATATTAAAATGTTTTTTATAAAAGTTGATCGCCTCATAGTTACTAGCAGAAGCTTGTACAGATAGGTGAATCGGCAGGTCAGGATGTTTTTCACGGCAATATTTAAGCAGGGCAAGGTTGGCAAGTATAATTGCATCAGCACCAATCTTGGCAGCAATATCGACAGTTTTATACCAGATATCCGGCTGGTCAACTTGGGGGAACGTGTTTAAAACCACATTCCCCTTTACCCCATTTTTATGGGCATAACGCAGTCCCTCTACTGCCTCTTTTTCGCTAAAATTCAGCCCTTCAAAGTTGCGAGCGTTGGTTGCATTGCGAAAGCCGAAATATACCGCATCAGCACCATTATCCACTGCTGCTCGCAGAGATGGTAAATTTCCAGCAGGGGCGAGAACCTCTATTTTTTTCATCTTCTTCTCGATTATTTGTCA
>JADFZU010000040.1 GCA_015232365.1 Magnetococcales bacterium
TTTTTTCCCTTCCAGGATCAGGGTGATGTGACGAATATTTCTTTTATATTCAACTTGCGTTATCTTTGAAATGCATGGCGCATCACAAAGACCGATATGATAATCCAGACACTCTTTTTTCGGAAACGGATGACAGGTACGAAAATGAAAAATTTTCCGCGACTATTCGTCCTTTGCCAAGAATTAGCAGCATCTAAAAAAAGAAAAAAAGGTAGTACGGAAAATATGCAGGACCACAAGCAGTGGCTTAATTTGGAGAGGTTGATAGCTCTACATAGTAACCCGGTTATTCTTAATAATGACTGGACTATTCCTACCTGGAATGGAGTTGCAATTGCAAAAGGTATGGACCATACCCAGATATCTGTGATTTAACCTGATTTGGTAATTTGGAGAGCACTGGCCCTACATATTGATAGATCTTCAAAATGTTGTACCAGTGTTGTAAGAGCAGTTGTCTTATCCAGATTTTATGGAAGCAGCCAGAAGTGCTTTTTAGTACTGGGCTGGATAAGCGGTTGGGAGCCTGTTACAAGAGTCTAAGCTGGTTCTCTTCTCCATTTTGTCAAAGTAATCCCGGCATGATAGGGGGTTACGTCCTGACATGACACAGTTGTGCCGGGCCTGGGCAAATTGGGCTTTGGATTTGTTGATGGAGGCCAAACAGTTGTTGCGCCACTGACAGGCAAGAAAACGGTTCATCTCAACGCCTGGAAAGCGGGGGCTGGTTCCGCAATTTCTCGGTTTGGTGTCACTCTGGTTTTGTCTGCTCTCGGCAATAGCTACACTGCTACTTGATTTTCTTTCAATACGGCGGCTTTTTTCTGGCTTATCAGTAGGTGTCTCTGTTACCGAGTTCAGTAATGATTTTGTCGCCAAGTAAGCAGCTTTTAAACCTGTATGGGCTGATGGCTCACTATTGCTGGTATCCTCCTGGGCCTTGTCAGTCGTGGTGGCTGACTTGGGCAGATCTATTTTTTTAGCCTGTATTGGAGCAGCTTTAATCACAGCAGCTACATCTGCGTGGACTTTTTTCGTCTCTTTATTAACAATTAGTCCGTCCGGTCCTGATGTAAGTTTAAGTAAGAGAAAAAAGAATCCAACACCAATGCAGACCCCTAGAATATAGGGGGTGACATTTTTAAAGAACCAACCAAAAGCTTGGTAAAGCATGACTGTTTTCCCTAATATGCAAGTTCGCCCACTGTAAAAGCACACTAACATAACATTAATTTATCTATAAAGGGAAATGCATTTCTATGATTAGCCATGTTTCTTGATAATTTAGATAATTGTAGTAAAATCCGCTTTTTTATTTCTATGATTCCAAGAAACTACCTCTCAAATGGCTAGCGTTTCTGGTAATCATAAGCTACTTTGTCAGTGTATTTTTAGTAAGATTGATCTTGATAGGAGAGATGGTCTGTATGGGCGATCTGGATAGAAGAATATCTGACCTTTTAGAGCTGGCTCGAGGACGATTGGGGGAAAAATCTGTTGGTCGGGTGGGGCGAGCTTTGAGTATGGCCATCGCCTTCCATGAAGGGCAGGTGCGAAAAGCTGACGGAGCACCCTATGTTACCCACTGTGTGAGTGTTGCTTATGATTGTCTTTTTTGGGGGTTGACCGACACCTCAGCAGTTTGTGCTGCCCTTCTTCATGATGCGGTTGAAGATGCCCCTGAGGAACTTGAACCTGTTCGCCGTATCAAGCAGTTTGATTTAGTTGTTTATGAAATTGTTGAAGCTCTTTCAAAAATCCGCAGCTTAAAAACCGGGGGTGGAGATCTTCCTGCCACCTATCGAAGAATTCTTGGGGCTGCAGGTAAGGATATTCGGGTTCTGATTATCAAATCTTTTGATATCTACCACAACTCTGACACATTGGAAGTTCACGACAGCATAAAAGCCAAAAACAAAGCCAGCATTGCTCTTATCTATGTTGGGGCTGCCCGGCGTTTGGGAATGATGGCTCTTGCAGATGCTATTATTGACCGTATTTTGCCTTTTCTCATGCCGGTTCAAAGCAGTCGTGCCCAAAAAACCCTGGATCAACTAGCCGAACAGTGCCGGCCAAGCATCAATCGGTTGACCAAACAGCTAAAGTCTTTGGTTGGCCACAAAAAGGCCAAAGAGGTTGTGGTGGAAAAACGGACCCTGGCTGACTATTTCTACCTCACCGAAAAACCCGGTACGGGCCATCTTATGCGGGTGGGCTGGCCGGTTTATAGGATTAAAATTTTAGTTAGAAATGATGATATAGCCTGGCAGATTCTCGGCAAGATGCATAGCAGGTTCGGACCGATGCCGCGCCATGTTCGCGACTATCTCAACGCCCCTAGAGTAAACGGTTTTCGGGCTTTGACAACCCGTATTTTGTGGGACGGACATCCAATTAATGTTCAGGTGGTCAGGATTAAGGATGATGAGGCCAATCGTATGGGAATTCTTGCCGAGTGGGGAGTTAGTGGACCCGATACCTCTCGTTATATGCGGCTGTTGGCAACTTTGGGCGATAGCGATCTGCGGATGTCAGAGGTTCACTCCCATGTTCTTCCAGACCTGTTGGATATCTACTCTCCAAAAGGGGATCGGCTTACCTTCCCGGTTGGGTCGGTGGTTGTGGATTTTGCCTATTTGGTCCATACCGAGCTTGGTGAACGCTGTATCGGTGCACAGATAAACGGTATCAACCGGCCACCAGAACACCCTCTATCCGATGGTGATGTGGTGGAGGTGATGACCGCCAAAAATGCGAAACCGCAAAGAATCTGGCTGAATATTGTGAAAACTGCCAGAGCTAGAACCATGATCAAACAGTCACTGAAAAACCAGATACAGCAGCTCAAAGGTATAGATAGAACAAAATCTGGGCATTTTAAACTAACCTCTCTTACCGGAGCAGATATTCTCTGGTCATGTTGCTGTGGAGCCACACCGCCAGTGGAAATAGTCGGGCGCATCTCTGAAGAGGGGCGTTGGATTGTTCATAGAAGCAACTGTGAAAAGATCACAGCCGATGAATGGGATACTGGAAGTTGGGATTTGTCCCACAAAAAGCCGCTTATTCTAAGAGTCAACTTTACCCTTAACCATAGTTATGGTGCTCTGCTGCCGGTCCTTGAACTGCTGGCTGCCAGAGAGATAAACGGCCACTCAATACAAGGTCAGGGCCGTTCGTCAGAGCTATATTCAATAAGCCTTGAGATGACCGGTAAAGAGCCAGAAGTGTTAGGTGAAATTCTTCATGAGCTTGCAGATATTGATTCAGTTCAGGAAATTTTGTCTTATTCGTGGCGCGAGGGGCATAGCCCATAAAGCAGTTAACCCGGAGTTTTTTATAAAAGCTCCGGGTTAACTAACCTTGGAAAAGTTTTAATTTTTCTCTAGTTACCAACAAACTTGCAGTTAGCACAGACGTCACCACGCCAGCCACGAAGACAGACTGAAGGGTGGTGTACTTCACCATCTGGGCAGCGAGCCTGACTGATGCCCAAAACACCTTTTGCCAGACTTTGAATGTTTTTTAAAGCAACCGATAGCCCGTTGCTGTATCCAGTGGATGCTGCTCTCTTTTGGAAACCTATGGCATAAGGGTTTGTTCTTAGCCCCCCCAGATCAACTGTATTGTGTTGAGTGGAAATATGCATGTGATTCTCCTAAAAAATCGAACGTCCGTTAAGATTATTCCCTGATCTGGCTGCTGTTTACCTCTTGTTAACAATAGCGAGACCGTCCATGTTATCTGTGTCTTATCTACAAGGAGTGTGCCATTTCTGTAAATCTTGCTTGCCGTGGTGAGTCTGCTGCATAAAAAACCATATAAATTCAACACTATAAAATGTAAACTTCAATAATATAGTTTTTCTAACTTTTGATAATTCATCGTCGGCAATAATTTGACAATGTCAAAATTATGGTCTTTTTAGTTGGGAGTTTTTGCAAAAATTTACAGGTTGTTGTTACTTTTTGTTAATAATCTGATTGAGATTGGCCCCACTCTCTCCGTCGAAAAGGTGGAGTTTGTCTTGAGGAAATGAGAAATAAATTTGTTCTCCAATGTTAAATTGGTGAGTTCCAGTCAGACGAATGGTAATTGCAGGTTGGGGCGGGGTTTCGGCTTCACAGTGGATTAAACTATCGGCTCCCAAAGTTTCAACCAGAATCACCGGAAGGTTGAAGCCGCTCTTGATGGCGGTCTCTACTACTATATGTTCGGGGCGAATCCCCATAATTACATTTTTACCATTATAACCTACCAGACCGCTGTCAGGGAGTTGGAGTTGCCCTAAACCCTGGCAGTCGGCAGTTTTTCCGCTATTGGTGATAGTTGCTTGCAGAAAATTCATCCCCGGTGAGCCGATAAATCCTGCGACAAACTTGGTAGCTGGATTTTGATATATAGCGATAGGTGTGCCGATCTGCTCTGCCCGGCCTTGGTTCATGACTATCAGACGGTCGCCAAGGGTCATGGCCTCCACCTGATCGTGAGTTACATAGAGGCTGGTGGTCTTTAAACGGTGATGGAGCTTTTTGAGCTCCAGTCGCATCTGGTGGCGTAGTTTGGTGTCCAGGTTGCTTAGAGGTTCATCAAATAAAAACAGCTTGGGGTTGCGGATAATGCAGCGCCCCATTGCTACTCGTTGCCGTTGCCCACCAGATAGAGCTTTTGGTCTGCGCTGGAGCAGGGGTTCCAACTCCAATATTTTTGCCACCTCAGAAACCCGTTGCTTAATCTCCTTCTTTGCTAATCCTCTTATTTTCAGGGCATAGGCCATGTTGTCAAAGACCGACATGTGGGGGTAGAGTGCATAATTTTGAAAAACCATGGCAACATCTCGCTGGGCTGGCTCCAGGTTGTTCACCAAGGTCTCGCCGATAAAAATATCGCCACTGGTGACTGTCTCAAGGCCAGCAACCATCCTTAACAGTGTGGATTTTCCGCAACCTGAGGGGCCGACAATAACCACAAACTCACCATCAGCTATCTCAGCATCAATATTTTTTACTGCTGAAATATTTTTGCCGTAGGTTTTGCCAACACTACGTAGAACAAGACTATTTTTCGGCATCAATCAATCCCCTGACAAACTGTCGCTGCATTACCACCACAACAATAACCGGGGGAATCATCGCCAACAAGGTTGTGGCCATTATTATAGGCCACTGTGGAAGTTCATCGCTTACAGATAGCATCCGGTTGATGCCGATTAAAATAGTGTAATACTCCTCTTTGGTGGTGACTAACAGCGGCCATAGATATTGGTTCCAGCCATAGATAAAGAGAATCACAAATAGAGCTGCAATGGATGTTTTCGACATAGGCAGGAGAATATCGAAAAAAAACCGCATGGGGCCTGCTCCATCCATTTTGGCTGCTTCACAGAGTTCGTTGGGGACAGTCATAAAAAATTGTCGAAATAAAAATGTCGCAGTGGCGGAAGCTATTAGAGGCAGAATCAACCCCATATGGCTATCGAGCATACCCATGCTGGCTACTACTTGGTAGGTGGGGAGAATCCGTACTTCTACCGGCAGCATTAGAGTGATAAAAATCACCCAGAAAAAGAGCATGCGAAAGGGGAAACGGAAATAGACAATGGCAAAAGCAGCCAGCATGGATATGGTTATTTTGCCAATGGTAATACCAAGAGCCATAATCAGGCTGTTAAACATCATCTGCCAGACCGGCGTGCCGATGGCTAGGTTTTTTCCGGTTAATACCTGCCAGTAGTTGTCGAAAAATGCTCCTCCAGGTAGTAGAGGCATTGGGGCGGTCATCAATTCCGGCAGGGTGTGGCTGGAGGCGACAAAAGCTATATAGACAGGAAAAATCATCAAGCCAATACCGAGTAGCAAGAGCAGGTGTGCTAGATAGTCCAACAACGAACGCTTTTCAACCATTATTAACCATATATTTTGATTGGTTTATTCCCATATGTTGGAAAACTTTCTTCGGTCTTTTTTGGTAGGCCGTCCTCCAGGAGAGGGGCGGATCTGGGCTTTCATCCCTATCTGTATACGCTCCCGTTTTTCTCTGCTCTCCTGGCTCTCTTCATAGAGCAGGACCGCCTCTTTTGCCGGACCTCTACGGTTTGATAGTCCAAGAACTTTAACAGTGTATATATATGGCCCTTTGCGGATATCGAGAATATCTCCCAATGCCAACGCCCGGCCCGGTTTACAGCGTTCGCCATGGAGATGTACTTTGCCACCGTTTATCGCTTCGGTTGCCAAGGTTCTGGTTTTAAAAAACCGAGCAGACCATAACCATTTATCCAGCCGGCATTTTTCATTCATGATTGTATTCAGCTTAAATTGAGAATTATATTTTGATCAAGTTAGCAAATTTTGCCAAGAGTTGATATTTTTATTAAAAATTAGGTAGGAAGTTAATTGAGAAACTCTAGCTTTTCAAGACCAGAGCGGTGTAGTCTGTCCCCCAAATAAAAGTGTTTAATTAATGGGATGGGTTTGGGAATGGTGCGTGCCCCTTCCCAACGGGGTTTGGGGCAGTGCCCCAATTCTATAAACAAGGAAAAAAAATGTTAGAGTTGCAAGGATTCCAAAGAAAATACCTGCGTGGCCTAGCCCACAGTCTAAAGCCGTTGGTATTGATAGGGAGAGAGGGAATAACTCCAACAGTTCTTGCTTTTGTAGATCAGGCCTTGATCGACCATGAGCTGTTAAAAATTCGGTTTAACGATTTTAAAACCGATAAAAAAGCTCTATGTGCCCAGATTGCCGAATCCAGTGGCGGCGAGTTGGTAGGAATGGTAGGCCATGTAGCAATTTTCTACCGCCCTCACCCAGAGGCGGCAAAACGTTCTATAGAGGTTCCGCAAAAATAATGAGTTCATCAGGAGGAGTGGTCACCCATAATATCCGCTGGCAAGAGAACGTCCCGGCAGGGGTAGAGCTTACACTGCGTAGTGGTGTTGAAGTTTTTGTCGACCTGCTCCAGCAGCGAGTTGATATGGTTGCTGGTCCGGAGTTGAAGCCAAAGAAAAAAGAGTGGTGTTTGCAGATTGCCGCCTATATAGCAAGACAGGCACTGCTGGAGATTCAGGAGAAAGAGGGCAAAAACCGTGGTGACGGTCGAAAAGGGATAGAGTTTGAGCCTCGCCCCAACCCCAATGAGATTTGGTGGGGCTAAAAAACTACTGGGCTTGGAACTTGACGAAGCATAAGATTTTGCCATTAACCTAGAAACGGCAGTTAGAAGCACGTACATAAAATGTACGTACTTCCAGCCGCCGTTTCTAGATTAAACCTTCTCAAACAACGTCACAACTCCGTTCCCGGTTAGACTACTTCTTCCCTGGCTTTATCTGAATATGGTGAGTCACTCCACGCACCCCTTTTACGCTAAGGATACTTTTTAAAACCCGGTTTCGTTCAGCCAAGTCAGGAGAGCGGCCAATGATGAATATTTTGCTATCTACTGAACGCCAACGGTAATTTACTGACGTAACATTCTTGGTGGTTAAAAGCTCTGCCTTGATTTTGGTCTCCAGCCAGAAATCGTTAACCCCCCCGTTTTTATCTTTATCTCCAGATTTTTTTGCTTCACGACGAGCCTTGGCCTGGGCTTCTGTTACAACCTTGACGTGGTCGTAAAAGAGTTTGATCCGCTTATCTTTTTTAGCAGCAATAACTGCTTGTCTATGTCTTTTACTGCTATCCACAGTGCCGGAAAGCATAACCCGGCCCTCCCAAACATCGGCACTCACGTCGAGTAAAAAATTCTTATCCAAATCAACCAAGCGTTTGGTTATAGCTGTGTGAATTTTGGTGTCAGTTATCTGGTCTTCTGTAGTTCTGTCTTCCCAGGCGGCTTGCCCAGCAGTAGTCATAACTGTAGTACAGCCTGAAAGCCCAAGATAAAAGATGCTAAAAACGCCTAATATCGCTAAGTGCATTACTCTTATATTGTTCATTTTTGCATCTCCTTGTCAGTTATTTATCATGAAAACCATCTACTCTCCGTCTGCATAACCCAAATAGGCAGTTAACAGCTTCTCAACAGTCTCAGTTGCCATGTTTTTACGTTCTGCATAAGATTCAACCTGCTCTCTGGTTATAGCGTCCACCCTAAAATATCGGGCTTCGGGGTGGGCAAAGTAGTAGCCGCAGATTGCTGCCTGTGGGAACATTGCTCCAGTTTCGGTTAGTTCAATCTGGCTGTTTTTTGTTACATCTAATAGTTCAAATATCGCCTGCTTTTCACTATGGTCTGGGCAGGCCGGGTAGCCTGATGCTGGGCGGATCCCCAGGTATTTGCCTTGGATTAGTGCACTATTATCCAGAGTTTCAGCAAGGGCATACCCCCAATGTTCTGTCCGTACCTGTTTGTGGAGTCTCTCGGCAAAGGCTTCCACCAACCGGTCAGCAAGGGCTTTGACCATAATTGATCCATACTCATCACCATCAGCCTCTAGCTTTGTAACTAGCTGCTCCATTCCCAATCCGGCAGTTATGGCAAAAAATCCCAAATAGTCATCTACTCCACTACTTTTCGGGGCGATAAAATCAGCCAGTGCGTAGTAGGGTTTTCCCAGTGGTTTCTGCCCTTGTTGACGGAGGGTGTGGACCACCATAGCAGGTTTTTTGCCAGAACTATCTTGGTAGACCTCAATATCATCACCTACGCTATTGGCTGGCAAGAGGGCAAAAATCCCTTTGGCCTGGAGTAGATCTTCCTTGATGATTTTTTCTAGCCATACCCCGGCATCTGCAAAGAGTTTTGTAGCCTCATCACCTTTTTTTTCATCTTTGAGTATCTCAGGATAGCGGCCATTCATCTCCCAGCTATGGAAAAACGGGGTCCAGTCTATGTAGTTCACCAGCTCTGCTAGAGGCTGGTTTGAAATTATATGTATGCCAGGCTTAGCCGGTACTGCTGGTGGATTTTTTTGCCAATCAGTAACAAAAGCATTTTTTTGTGCCTCGGCTAAATCCACAGCCGGGGTCTGTTTTTTTGCATAACGCTCCCGTAGTTTGGTCTGCTCATCTTTAAGATTGGCAATAAAGTCTGCTTGGCGGTTTTTATCAAGAAGATCGCTAGCAACGCCAACAGCACGAGAGGCATCTTTAACCTGGATCACCGCACCTGAATAGTGGTTGGAAATTTTAACCGCCGTATGGAGAGGGGAGGTTGTGGCTCCGCCAACCATAACTGGAAAGTTCAGATTGCGTCGCTCCAACTCTTTAGCAATGGTTGTCATCTGCTCCAGGGATGGGGTGATAAGCCCTGACAGGCCGATAATATCAACTTTTTCAGCAATAGCCCTCTCTATGATAGACTCCGAAGCCACCATCACCCCTAAGTCGACAACCTCAAAGTTATTGCACTGAAGAACCACCTTAACAATGTTTTTGCCAATATCATGGACATCACCCTTAACCGTAGCCAAGAGGATTTTACCTTTACTTGTGCTGGTTCCCGTCGCCTGTGCTGCTTCGATAAATGGTATTAAAACCGCCACTGCCTTTTTCATGACCCTGGCACTTTTAACCACCTGGGGTAGAAACATCTTGCCATCGCCAAATAGATCTCCAACCCGGTTCATTCCAGCCATGAGCGGCCCCTCAACCACATGTAGAGGGTGATCGGCTAGTAGTCGGGCCTCTTCAACATCGGTCTCAATAAACTCGGTTATACCTTTCACCATGGCGTGGGTTAGCCGCTCATTAACTGGCAATAGACGCCACTCAGCAGTTTTCTCCTCTTTAGGAGTGCCACTGGCTTGATCGCGAATTTTATCGGCAACCTCCAAAAGCCGGTCGGTGGCATCTGGTCGACGGTCGAGAAGCACATCTTCAACACGCTCTCGTAGATCTTGGGGAATATCTTCAAATACCGCCAACTGTCCAGCATTGACGATGCCCATATCCATCCCGGCTTTAACTGCATGGTAGAGAAAAATAGCATGCATAGCCTCACGGACCGGATTGTTGCCCCTAAATGAGAAAGAGACGTTGCTAACACCACCGCTAATCAACGCGCCGGGCAGGTTGGCTTTAATCCAGCGGCAGGCGGAGAAATAGTCTATAGCGTAGCGGTTGTGGCCCTCAATTCCAGTGGCAACGGCAAAAATATTCGGGTCAAATATAATCTCACCCGGTGGAAATTGTAGCTGTTCGGTGAGAAGTTTATAGGCTCGGCCACAGATCTCCTGCCGCCTCTCAAGGGTGTCGGCCTGGCCCTCTTCATCAAAGGCCATTACCAGCACAGCTGCTCCATAACGCCGGGCAAGGCGGGCATGGTCGAGAAAAACCTTCTCACCCTCTTTCAGGCTGATTGAGTTGACAATCCCTTTGCCTTGAAGGGTTTTAAGTCCTGCCTCCAACACCTCCCAGTTTGAGGAGTCGATCATAATCGGAACTTTGGATATATCCGGTTCGGCTGCAATAAGGTTGAGAAATTTAACCATATCAGCTTTGGCATCCAACATGGCATCGTCCATGTTGACATCAATAATAGTCGCACCATCGGCAATCTGTTTTATGGCAACATCCAGGGCTTCATCATGGTTCTCTTCCCGAATCAGCCGGGCAAAACGCCGGGAGCCAGCAACATTGGTCCGTTCGCCTATATTTACAAAAAGACTATCCTGCTCAATATTGTACGGCTCCAGGCCGCTCAAACGGCAGGAGTGGGGGATGGTTGGAGGTGTTCGTGGAGTAACTCCCTCTACAGCTTTGCTAATAGCTTGAATATGTGCAGGCTGGGTTCCACAGCAGCCGCCAACTATATTGACCAGGCCGGCAGTAGCAAACTCCCGAATTTTTTTACCCATAACCTCAGGTGATTCGTCATAATCGCCCAACTCGTTTGGTAGCCCGGCGTTTGGATGGGTAGAGATATGGGTTTCGGCAATTTGGCTCAACTCTGCCAGGTGGGGCCGGAGTTGATCTGCACCAAGAGCACAGTTAAAACCCATGGATAGTGGCTGGGAGTGGGATAGGGAGTTCCAGAATGCAGCAACAGTTTGTCCGGAGAGTGTACGGCCACTGCCGTCGGTAATAGTGCCGGATATCATCAATGGCAGGGTGGTGTTGTGGGTTTGATTATATTCGGAGATGGCAAATAGGGCCGCTTTTGCATTCAAGGTGTCAAAAATTGTCTCGACCAGAATGAGATCTGAGCCGCCATCTACAAGCCCTTGTAGAGCAGTTGAGTAGGCAGCAACCAGATCATCAAAGGTGACGTTGCGAAAACCGGGATTGTTGACATCTGGAGAAATTGAGGCGGTGCGGTTGGTTGGCCCTAGCACTCCAGCAACAAAACGTGGTTTTTCAGGGGTCAGCCGTTCCGCCGCATCTGCCGCCTCTCTGGCAAGTGCTGCTGCGGCTCTGTTCATCTCATAGGCAAGCTCTGCCATGCCGTAATCTTCCAGGGCTATGGCGTTGGCGTTAAATGTGTTTGTCTCTAAAATGTCAGCCCCTGCATCCAGATAAGCTTTATGAATGCCTCGAATAACCTCAGGCTTGGTGATTACCAGCAAATCGTTGTTTCCTGCCAGGTCACTGGGGTGGTTGGCAAAACGTTGGCCGCGAAAATCGCCCTCGTTTAGATTATGTTGCTGGATCATGGTCCCCATAGCACCGTCCATTACCAATATACGCTTGGATAGCTGGTGGAGAAAAATGTTGGTACGTTGTTGTGAAATGGTCATAAATTCTCTTTCATCTGTTTTTTTAAGTAAGTATATAAAGCAGGTCAAATTAAATAATAATTACGCTAGCAGCAAGCTCTGCAAAAGGGTATAATTACTTTAATTTACATATGTTGCTGCTGCAGAATATCTATATGAGTCCCTTATGTGCCAGTTTAATTTTTTACTTAATCTAGATGAGTTAAATGTCTTGACTGAAAAAGTCTTTGTTATCTAGGCTTTTAGATGCAGAAAAGAGTTGTTTGGTAAAAAATTTACTGAAAAATAAGTTTGCAAAATTGTGCATATTTATAATATATATTAGTGTTTCTAGGTAAGAAACAGATAAATACCTTTTGTCGGTTGTAAGTCTTAATAATAAATAGGAGTTAAAAAGGATGCGTTTTTCCATTATCCTAGCGTTTGTGTTGGCTTTAGTTCCTTGGGGGGATCTGCCTGCTGCCAGTGATGTATATTACCAGAAGGGCCGTTATACAGTTCGTAAAGTTGAAGGGACCTGTAAGCTGGAAATTGCCCTTCACCACGGCAAAAAGCAGTCTAGTGCGATTTTGGCACTATTTCCATCTGACGACTATTATGGTGAATTTTTCACCCAGAAAGATACTATTGGTCTTGCGCGTTCAAAAGTGCAGATTCAATTTGATAACCTGAAGCCAAACAATATTCCGTTTGTTCAAGACGCCGCCCAAAAAGATGGTTATTGGGCTTGGCAGTATCTTGAGTCAACAGACGGTATGCTGAATAACGTAGCTAAAAAACGTAACATGACTGTGCGTTTTTCCAATGTCAAAGGTAAGAAGTTTAAATATACAGTCTCTCTTTCTGGAAGTGGCAACGCTGTTAAGTCACTGCGTAAATGCCGTTAATTATTTAAAAAAGGCGGGACCGAAGTCCCGCCTTTTTTTGTTATTCAGTCAGGCACTATTCTTTATTTGTCTTGTATCTAGGCTCCGTACTGGTCCCGGTACTCCTGAATGGCGGCAAGTGAAGATTCTGCCTCTGGATCGTTTGCCAACATATCAATTAAATCCTCCAAATTGGCTATGGCTGTTACTGGAACACCGAGAACCTGTTCCACCTCCTGGGTTGCACTCAAAGCCCCTGATCCCCGCTCTTGCCGGTCCAGAGCAATTACGACTCCGCTTAGTGTTGCGCCAGCCTCTTCAATCCACTTTGCCGACTCTTTAATAGATGTTCCTGCACTGATAACATCATCAATAATGATGACCCGGCCTTGTACAGGAGCTCCAATCAGGTTGCCGCCTTCACCATGATCTTTAGCCTCTTTACGGTTGTAGGCTACAGGTATGTCACGGTTATGGTGTTGAGCAAGTGCTGTTGCTGCGGTGGTTACTAATGGTATACCTTTATATGCGGGACCAAATAGCATATCAAATGGTGGGCAGGAATTTTCGATGGTGGTGGCGTAAAAAGCCCCTAATTGATTAAGAAGTGCACCAGAGTTGAACAGTCCCGCATTAAAGAAGTATGGGCTCAATCGTCCAGCTTTAGTGGTGAAACTGCCAAAACGCAGTACTTGTGCCGAGAGAGAAAAACGCAGAAAATCAAGGCTGGTTGTGTTTTTTTTTGGCATGCTGTTTCCTTTGTCTATTAATTGCTTGGTGAATATAAAATGTCAAAACCTAAGAGAACAGTATCAAAATGGGTAATGGTTGGTCTATTGTTGCTAATTGCCAATGTATGGGCACAATACCTCCTATGGTTTGGCGAGCAGGGGTTGGTGCGTTGGCGGCAGACGGATAAAAAATTACAGGTTTTAGATAAAGAGAATCGTGAACTGTCCAAGATAATAAGCCAAATTAAATCCGAGATTTTGCTTGGTGAGAGTGAGAATATCCTTCTTGAAGAGGTTGCCCGTAGAGATTTGGGCATGGTCTATCCTGATGAGATTATATTTATCGACTCTCCACGCTAACCTGATAATAGCAATTTTTTTTTTGTTTTCCTTGGCATTTGCAGTGAATCACCATATATTGATTGTTGACTTCAGCTTAAACAACCATCTTATCAAAGTCGGCAACGCCGGCTTTTTTCATTTGTGGTTCCTAAGTGTTGCGCTTTAACATATTGTTATTGTTGTTTTTTTCTGGTCACTTGGCCGGTGAGTAAAGTATGTCTGGAATAGCTGAAAAGGTTACTGTTTTTGCTGATGAGGCTGCCGCTGCCCAAAATTGTCAGGTGGTGGATGTAGAGTATCTTAAAGAGGGAAGTGAATTTTTTCTTAGGGTTTATATAGAAAAAGATAACCCTGAGTTGGCTTTAGAGCTTGATGATTGTGCCGCAGTAAGCCGTTATCTCTCCTCGCTTTTAGATGTGGAAGATGTTGTTCCAGGGGTGTACCGTCTTGAGGTCTCTTCTCCCGGTTTGACTCGCTCCCTAAAAAAAGCGAGTGATTTTGAGCGTTTTATTGGTAGTTTAGTGGTAATAAAGAGCTATCAAAAGGTTGCGGTTTTAGATGGTGGCAAGAAGAGGCGTGAGTTTAGAGGTAGATTGGTTGGGTTCAAAGAGGGTGTAGTGCAGGTTATGGTTGAAGAGGGGGAGTTGATTCTTCCGTTAGCAGCAATTAGTAAAGCAAATTTAGACGTGGAGTTTTAAGGCTGGTATCTCAATATTGAGTGCCGCAGGTAAAAAGGTAGTCCTTAACCATCTTGGAGTAGTAGCCACATGACAGTGGAGATCATTCAGTATGCTGAGCAGTTGGCACGAGAGCGTGGAATTTCTCGTGACGTTGTTATTGAGGCCATGGAAGTGGCTATTGAGACAGCATCTCGCCGTAAGTATGGTGCCCATAAAAATATTCAGGCCAATTTTGACTATAAAACCGGTGAGTTTGGCATAAGCCAATTATTTGAGGTTGTAGAGAGTAGTGATGTTGAAGAGTATGAAGGGCCGGACACCCAGATAACTCTTGAAGATGCTCTCAAGCTTAATCCTGGTGCAAGTGTCGGTGACTTTCTTGCTGAAGGTCTGCCGACTATTGAGTTTGGCCGAATTGCAGCCCAGACCGCAAAGCAGGTCATAGTTCAAAAGGTACGAGAGGCTGAGCGCAAGAGTATTTATGAAGAGTATGTTGAGCGTCAGGGTCAGCTGGTAAACGGTATGGTTAAACGGGTCGAGCGGAATAACATCCACGTCGATCTTGGTAGGGCTGCAGCATTTCTACCCCATGAGCAGCAGCTCCCCCGTGAACATTATCGCCAGGGAGATAGAATCAGGGCATACATATATGAAGTTCGTGATGTAACCCGTGGACCACAGATAATACTCTCCAGGATCGACCCGCAGATGATTGTCCGTCTCTTTGAGATGGAAGTTCCTGAGATTTATGATGGTATAGTTGAGATCAAGGCGGTCTCCCGTGACCCTGGTTTCAGGAGTAAAATTGCGGTACGTTCAAACGATGCCCACATTGATCCTGTTGGTTCTTGTGTTGGTGTTCGTGGTTCTCGTGTTCAGGGAGTAGTGACTGAGTTGCAGGGAGAGCGTATTGATATTATCGAATGGTCTCCAGATCCAGCAATATTTGTCTGTAACGCATTGGCTCCGGCTGAGGTTGCCAGGGTTATTGTTGATGAAGATGAGAAGACTATTCAGGTCATAGTAAGTAGTGATCAACTCTCCCTCTCTATTGGTCGCCGTGGACAGAATGTTCGACTCGCATCAGAGTTGACCGGGTGGAAGATCGACATTATTACCGAGCAGGAGGAGGAGACTTCTCGTAGCGAAGAGTATGAGTTGGTATCCAAGCAGTTCATGGAGTTCTTGGATCTAGATGAAGATGTGGCTGGAGCCTTGGTTCAAGAGGGTTTTACCGGAATCGAAGATGTTGCTTATGTTCCTCTTGATGAGCTTGCAGCTATTGATGGTTTTGATAGTGATATTGCTCAAGAGTTGAGAAATCGTGCTCGTGAGCACCTTCTCTCTGATGCTTTAGAGACTGAGGAGCGTAAAGCAGAGCTGGATCTTGACCCTCGTCTGTTGCAGTTGAATGGATTGGAAGAGGATGTGGCTTATGCTATGGCAGAAAAAGGGGTTGTATCCTTAGACGATTTAGCTGATCTAGCTACCGATGAGCTACTGGAGATGTCTGGTGATGCCGTGTCCCAGGAAGTTGCAGAGAGTTTGATTATGGAGGCGAGACAGTTAGCGGGCTGGTTCGATGAGGAGGATAAAGAGTAAAAATAGAGGCTCTAATGGCAAGGTTGCTGATACTCATAGTATCAATGCACCGGGTAGAATGTGTATAGTAACAAGAAAAACCTACCCAAAGTCCGAGATGTTGCGGTTTGTTGCCGGCCCCGATAAAGTTTTAGTTGAGGATTTAACGGGGAAGTTGCCTGGAAGAGGTAGCCACGTTTTACCTTCACGAGAGAATATTGCAAAACTCTTGAAAAGGTCTGGATTAAAGGCTGAAGAGTTAGAACAGCGTATAGATCGGATTGGCAAGGCTCTGTTACGCCGCCTGCTTGATGGGTTGAACCTAGCCCGGAGAGCTGGAGATCTTAGCTGGGGGATGCGTGGAATAACCGAGTATGTTGAAGGTTTGAGTTGTGCTGACGAGCGTCAGCAGCGTGCTCAACCGCCGATGTTATGGTTGCTGGCTGCCGATTCTGCTAGCAATACTCGAGAAAAGTTTAACGGCCAGTGTCGTAAACTAAAGGCGATCACCCAGTCTGAGCAAGAGGTTTTTGAGCTGCTTGACCGGGGTCATTTCGGTGCAGTGTGTGGCGGTAATGAGGTGGCAGTTATGGTTGTGTATAGAGAGGGGATGGTGCGTAGAGTCAGGGCAGATATTGTCCGTTTACAAACATTCCTAGCTCCATAGTATAGGTTGGTAAGTTATAGTTTTGGTGGGAAAATAAAAGCTTTTGTATTTGTTGAGTTGTATGACTGATTTTCCCAAAGTTAGTCTGTGGATTTTATCCGGTGGAGATTTGTCTTTTGAGCGATACCAAAAAGAGTAAGGCTGGCAGTACGTTACGTCTTAAAGCCCCTCACAAAATCGTGTTAAGCAAGACTGTGGAAGATGGTTCTATAAAACAGAGCCTCTCCCATGGGCGAAGCAAAAACGTGGTAGTAGAGAGACGTAAAAAGAAGCTGTTCCGCTCCCAGGTCGAAAAAAAAGATATTCAGGGCTGGAACCCTACACCTGCTAAATCGGCTGTAGCTGCAACCGTCGAAAAACGACCTGCTGGATCAGCTTCATCTCCAAAACGGCAGACGGTTTTAAAGCCGATGAGTGCCGATGAGCGGAAGGAGTATATAGATGAGCAGAAACGTGCAGCCAAAGAGGAGATCGAACGCCTGAAGCAGGAGCGTAAAGAGGCTAAGGAGAGAGAGAAGGCTGAGGCTGAAGAGAAAAAAGCTGCTGAAGAAGCTGCAAAAAAAGCTGCTGAAGATGAGAAGAACAGAGCCGCCCAAGAAGAGCCTGCCCAGGATGCTGCAATCAAAGAGCAGCCAGAAGAGGTTGCCGTTGAAGAGGAAGAGTTTGCTCAAGTAGATTCTGTAGCGGAAGAGGAGGATAGTACAGAGATTGCAGCAGCTTCCGATGAGATGGATACTGCCGTTGCCGTGGAGGCTCCTGAAGTCACGGTTCCAGAGGTTGAGGCTGTTGAAGAGGCTCCTGTTGTTAAGCCCAAGCCAGCTAAAAAATTAAGCAAATCCCAGAGAGAAGAGGTTGCTAGGAGTAAAACAGAAGCTCTGGTTGCCAAACGTCTCTCCCAGTTGGAAGAGTTGCGGGAACAGAAAAAAACCATGGAGGCAAAGGCTGCTGAAAAAGGCGATGATGGGCAGCCCCGTAAAACTCTAAAAACCAGGGTAAAGCGTAAAGGTAAAAATGCTGTAAGCAAAACTCCTGAAGTTGCCCAGACACCACAATCTGGTCGTCGAGGTAAGTCCAGTCGTGGCCGTCGTCAACCAGAAGTTGTTGTTGCTCCACCAGCACCAGTGGTAAGGGATGTTATTGTTCCTGAGGTAATTACAGTTAGTGAACTGTCGAGCCGGATGGCTGTTAAAGCATCAGAGGTTATCAAGCTACTCTTTACCCAGGGTATGATGGTGACCATCAACGAAGTTCTTGATCAAGATACCGCGGTATTGATGGTTGAAGAGTTGGGCCATCGTCCAAAAATTGTCTCAGAGGCAGCAAATATTGATGCAGAGTTGGCCGAAGCGGAAGATCTTGAAGAAGATCTTATCACTCGCTCTCCAGTTGTTACTGTAATGGGGCATGTTGATCACGGAAAAACCTCCCTGTTGGATGCAATCCGAAAAACCGATGTAACAACCCGTGAGTTTGGTGGTATAACTCAACATATTGGGGCATACCAGGTCAAGATTGAGAGCGGTGCTGCCATCACCTTCATTGATACTCCTGGACATGCAGCGTTTACAGCGATGCGTTCCCGTGGTGCCAAGATGACCGATATTGTGGTTTTGGTTGTCGCTGCCGATGACGGTGTGATGCCTCAGACCATTGAGGCTATTGATCACGCTAAAGCGGCTAATGTGCCGCTGGTTGTAGCTGTAAATAAAATGGACCTTCCAGCAGCTAACCCCGACCGGATTATGCAGCAGCTTTCAGAGCATGGTCTTGTCCCGGAAGATTGGGGTGGAGATACAATTTTCTGTAAGGTTTCAGCTAAAACCGGAGATGGTATTTCAGAGCTGGAAGAGATGTTGCTGCTCCAGGCGGAGATGTTGAACCTTCAGGTCAACAATAAAAAATCAGCTCGTGGTGCTATTGTTGAAGCCAAGCTGGACAAAGGGCGTGGTTCTGTAGCTACCTGCCTGGTTCAGAGCGGTATGTTGCGAGTTGGTGATATTTTTGTGGTTGGTTTGGAGTGGGGTAAAATTCGTAACCTGATTAACGACAGGGGCGATTCAGTCCAAGAGGCCGGCCCATCAACCCCGATAGAAATTATTGGCCTTTCAGGTGTTCCGGCAGCAGGTGATGAGTTGATAACTGTGCCTGATGAGCGCCGTGCTCGGGAGATTGCCAATTATAGGCAGCAGACCTTGAAAGAGAAAGAGCGGGCCAAGACAGCACCATCTAGCATGGATGATATTTTCAATCAGATCCAGGATGGTGAGCTGGCAGAGGTTAATGTTGTTATCAAGGGTGATGTTCGAGGCTCTGTTGAGGCGGTCTCTGATGCGTTGATGAAGATCAAGCATGATGAGATTCGGGTTAAAGTCATCCATACCGGAGTTGGCGGTATCAACGAATCTGACGTCATGTTGTCATTGGCATCAGGAGCATTGGTCATAGGCTTTAATGTTCGTGCCGATGCCAAAGCCCGTGAGTTGGCAAAACGTGAAAAAATCTCCTTGAGTTTCTACACGGTGATTTACGATATCATTGACGATATCACCAAGGCTATGGAGGGTAAACTCAATCCAAAAGAGCGAGAGGTTCAGTTGGGGCATGCTGAGGTTCGGGAGGTGTTCCGTATCACCAAAGTTGGCAATGTTGCCGGTTGTATGGTGAGTGATGGTCACATTACCAATAAATCACAGCTTAGGGTCTTTAGAGATGATGTGGTTATATATGATGGCAAAATCTCTGCTTTACGGCGTTTTAAAGACGATGTAAAAGAGGTTCGCGAGGGCATGGAGTGTGGTATCAGCCTGGATAAATACAGTGACCTGAAATCTGGTGATGTCATTGAGGCTTACACAGTAGAAGAGATTAAACAGCTTATAGGTTGATTTTAACTCTATGATGCAGGTAGGCACACTAGAGGTATACATTGATCTTGGCGGATTACGCTCCCTGAAAGAGAAGCGTGGCGTGGTAAAGGGGCTGTTACAACGGATTAGGCAACAGTTTCAGGTTGCTACTGCTGAGGTGGCACAACAGGACAGTATCCGTTCAGCAGGTCTAGGATTTAGTGCTGTTGGTAATGATGCAGCAATATTACAGAGCAGAATGCGGAAGATAGTGAATTTTATTGAGGTGAACCCAGACACGGTTCTTATCGACTTTCGAGTGGATATTCTCTAGATGAGTGTCCGTTCCGACAGAGCTAGCGGTTTGATTCGTAAAGAGATTGCTCTTATGCTTCTTGGTGGGGAGATCCATGACCCCAGGTTGAGTGGCGTGATCTCTATTACCGATGTAGAGATGAGCCGCGATCTTCAATATGCAACAATATTTTTTACCATGTATGGCGGTGAGCCTGAAAATGGCCTTGAAGGGCTTAGCAGAGCTTCTGGGTTTATCAGGCGGCAGCTTGGGCGGAGGTTGAAGATGCGCCGGGTACCTGAGTTACGTTTCAAGGTTGACGGCTCAATGGTTCAAGGGGAGAAGATAGATCGTTTGTTGAACTCTATTGATATCCCACCGGTTGAGGAGTAATAGATAGTGGGCCGCAGGATGGGTAAGGGGTTGCCTATTAATGGCTGGCTCGCAATTCATAAAGAGGTTGGAATGACCTCTACCCGTGTAGTGGAAGCTATGCGGAGGATAACCAAAGCAGCCAAGGCTGGGCATGGAGGCACACTAGATCCTTTTTCTGAAGGTGTGTTGCCAATAGCTCTAGGTGAAGCAACCAAGGCTCTGGCTCTGGTTCTTGAGGGGGATAAATCTTACTGTTGCTGGGTACGGTTTGGTACAGAGACTGACAGTGGTGATCCAACAGGGGTGGTTACCGATGAGGGGGGGGCAGTTCCTGAAAAGGCTGCTATTTTGGAGGCTCTAAAAACATTTTTAGGTGAGCAAGACCAAACTCCCCCAAGCCATTCGGCAATTCATATTGACGGTGAACGGGCTTATGAGCGGGTACGCCGGGGTGAGGTTTTTGAGATGCCTAGTCGAAGGGTGATCTTTCATGAGTTAACATTAGAAGATTATTCTGACGGCCTGGCAAAAATTACGGTAAAGTGTGGAAAAGGCACCTATATGCGTGCTTTAGCCAGAGATTTAGGCCGGTATTTAAACTGCCCGGCCCATTTAGAACAGCTATTAAGAACTGGCACCTTGGGTTTTGGCTTGCAAGACTGTGTGAGTTTAGATAGCTTAGCAGATGCGGTCCGTGATGACCGTTTGAACAAGTTGTTGTATCCCGTGGATCGGGTGCTGGACGACATCCCGGCACTACGATTGCGTGATGATGTTTGGCATAAGATAGTAAATGGACAGTCAGCTTGGGTTGATGCTTTAGGGTGTGAAGGGGCGGATATGGTCCGACTTTTAACTCCTGAGGGTATATTTGGAGCGGTTGGAACTCTCTCCCCTGCTTCCTCAAAAGACTCTAGACGGCTATGTAAGCCAAAACGGCTGTTCCATTTGTCTTGAATGTGCTAGACGATTTTTTCGGTCACTCGCAGGGCAAATTATTGTTTTGTGGAGTTACCTAACCTTTTTTTAGTTAAGGAGTGAACCGATGTCGATTACCGCAGAACGTAAACAGGAGTTGATCAAAGAGTTTGCCATCGTTGATGGTGATACAGGCTCTCCAGATGTGCAAGTTGCTATTCTGACCGAGCGGATCAATAATTTGACCGAGCATCTTAGAAGCAATATGAAAGACCACCATTCAAGGCGTGGTCTTCTTAAAATGGTAGGTTTACGCCGCCGTTTGCTAGCATACATCAACCGTAAAGACAGTGCTAAATATCAGGCGATTATCAAGCGTCTGCAATTGCGTAAGTAGAGTTGTTGCCGGGCTATAGGGGAGGGGATAGAAGAGGTATATTTACTCTCCTCCTCTGTAGCAGGCCGGCATTTTTTTAGGCAACTCACGATAATTAATAGATCTTTAAATTGGTAAGACTGTTAATTGTAGTGAGTTGCCTGAGTTCATACCTAATATAAGAGACCCATACATGTTTAAAATTACTAAAAAAACAATTAAAGTTGGTCGTGATGAGCTTACCCTTGAGAGTGGGCGGATTGCCCGGCAGGCAGATGGGGCGGTTTTGGTAACTGTAGGCGAGACTGTGGTTTTGGTGACAGCTACAGCGGAAAAAGAGCAGCGTCCAGGCATGGATTTTTTCCCGCTTGGTATCCATTATATTGAGAAAACCTGGGCAGCAGGCCGGATTCCAGGTGGTTTCATCAAACGTGAGACCCGTCCTTCTGAGAAGGAGATTTTGACTTCCCGTCTAATCGATCGCCCACTGCGCCCACTGTTTCCTAAAGGTTTTGGTCTTGATACCCAGGTTGTATGTACAGTTCTCTCTTATGATGGAGTGAACCAGCCTGACATGCCAGCTATGATCGGTGCTTCTGCTGCTCTCTCAATCTCAGGTCTGCCATTTGATGGGCCTATTGCTGGGGCTAGAGTCGCTTATATCAATGATGAGCTAGTTCTCAACCCAACTTGGGAGGAGATGTCACAGAGTCGCCTGGATCTGGTTGTGGCAGGTACTGAAAGTGCTGTTACCATGGTTGAGTCAGAGGTTGATGTTCTAACCGAAGATCAGATGCTCGATGCTGTGATGTTTGGTTTTGAAGGTTTTCAGCCAGCGGTTCAGGGAATTAAAGAGTTCGCTGCTGAGTGCGGTAAGCCCCGTATGGAGTTTAATTCGCCAGAAGAGGATCTTGCACTATTGTCCCAGGTTCGTGATGCCTGCTTGGAAGATATGCGTAAGGTCTATCTTATCGCTGACAAAATGGAGCGTCAAGATGCAGTTAGCGCCTTGAAAAAACAGGCGGTAGCACAACTCTGCGTAGATGGTGGTCCAGATTCTGGTAGTGTAAAAGGTATGTTGAAGAAGCTGGAGTCAGAGGTGATTCGTGGTACAATTCTTGAGGGTAAACCCCGTATTGATGGCCGCTCTTTAACTGATGTCCGGCCTATTGTTGCTGAGGTTGGAGTTCTTCCTCGTGTTCATGGTACTGCCCTGTTTACCCGTGGTGAGACTCAAGCACTGGCAACGGTAACTATGGGTGCTGGCCGTGATGAGCAGATTGTTGAGTCTCTGAATGGTGAATATCGTGAGCCGTTCTACCTTAACTATACCTTCCCTCCTTACTCTGTTGGTGAGACAGGTCGTTTGGGAGCACCTGGCCGTAGGGAGATTGGTCATGGTAAGTTGGCATACCGGGCGTTGCAGGCTGTTCTTCCAGATGCAGATGTGTTCCCGTACACCCTGCGTGTAACCTCTGAGATTACCGAGTCTAACGGCTCCTCATCCATGGCGACTATTTGTGGCTCGGTTCTGGCTATGTATGATGCTGGAGTTCCTCTAAAATCTCCGGTAGCTGGAATTGCTATGGGCCTGATTAAAGAGGGTGATAAGTTTGCTATTCTCTCCGATATTCTTGGTGATGAAGACCATTTTGGTGACATGGACTTTAAAGTAGCTGGTAATGAAAAAGGTATTACGGCTCTTCAGATGGATATCAAGATTGAGGGTATTACCAGAGAGATTATGGCTGTTGCTCTGCAGCAAGCACGAGCTGGTAGGGTCCATATTTTAGGTGAGATGGCAAAATGTATGGATAGTGCCCGTCCTGAGCTATCTAAATATGCTCCACGTATTTTCACTATCAAAATCAACTCTGATAAAATCCGTGATGTTATTGGTGCTGGCGGTAAGGTTATTCGTAGCATTCAGGAGGAGACTGGCTGCCAGTTGGATATTGATGATGACGGTACTATCAAAATTGCTGCAGCGGATGGTGAGTCAGCTAAAATGGCCGAGACCATTATCAAACAGATTGTTGCCGATGTTGAAAAAGGCCAGATTTACGATGGTAAAGTTGTTCGAATCACCGATTTTGGGGCTTTTGTAAATATTCTTCCCAATAAAGATGGCTTGGTTCATATCTCCCAGCTTGCTGGACACCGGGTTGCCAAGGTGACTGATATTGTCAAAGAGGGGCAAACTGTCAAGGTCAAGGTTCTTGATATTGACCGTCAAGGACGTGTTAAACTGACTATGAAAGATGTTGAATAGAGGTTAAAAAAACTAATTAAAAAGCACTATCCGGTTATTCTGGATGGTGCTTTTTTTTGCTGAAAAAGTTGGTGGTCTACGAGTCCAGGTTTGCTAAAAGGGGCTGGAGTAGTTTAAGAGAATAGCTGACCTACCGTTCTCTTTTACAAGTTCGGCGGATGTAGTGTTGTTAATGCGGTAACATGCTCTTAGATCATCAGCGTCACCAATTAAACGTTTGCTGATCTCTATTTTCTGAAACCCTGGTGCGATCATTTTGATGGCGTGAAAGGGGCGAGCTTTAATAACAGCTTGATCTGGTCGGGATGGATTCCATTTAATTGCCAGGTTTGCTGCTTTTGATTTTGCCTTTGACTCTCCAGTATCAATCCACGGGTCAACCCACTCAGCTAGATCTGGTTGGTTTTCCATTATTTTCCGGTAGATTGTAACAGACTTTCTTTTCTTTCTTAATGGCTTTGAGTTGGTGTGCAACTCTAATTCTATAGTGGAATTGAGAAATTTCCGATTATCTGCCTGTCTTGCGTTGAAGAAGTTTGAATCCAGGTCCATAATTGCATAATTTTGATCGACTTGTGTAGATATACCCCAGTTTGTTTGGATTGGCAGTTGCTTGCTGTTACCAGCAATAACCAGGACCGGCATGAGCACGCAGAGTGGTGCAACTACACGTACAACTAGCTGTTGTAGCTTGCTGTCTAGCCTCTTTCGCCCCCTATAATCCATTCAATAGGCTCCTGTTACTGTTGGTAGAATGTCAAGCCACGGCTCTCCACTAAATTTAATTATAGCAAAAATGGTGTAAAATACAAGAAATAGATTGTCCATTAAATTTTGATGTGTTGCTTGCTAAACCGAGACTTTTTGCTTTATGAATGGCATTTTGTAGCGTAACAGAAATGAGACAACTCAATTCTCATATATGTTGAGAATTTATTATACAGACGAGAAGGGCTTTTCGATGGTTTCGACAGGGGTTAACGGGTTTGGTCGATTCGGGCTTCATCTACTCAAATACTGGTTAGACCGCAGGCAGAGTGCAAGCTTCAGTATTGATTATATCAATGATGACAGTTTAACACTCCAGGCAGCTTATGATATAATCAACAGCGACAAATTTGTCAGAATTACTGACAGTTATACCGTATTGTTCAGTGGGGACTCTCTCTCTTTCGAGGATGAAGCTGGTTTAAGGCACACTATTCTTTTTAGTAATGTTGCAAAAGGTCAGATTCCCTGGTTGGGTAGACCACAGCTAATGCTGGAGTGTTCAGGCAAGTATTGTAGTGCATCTCTGACCAGGTCCGATCTGATTGGTGAGACCAGAAAGGTGATCATCTCCGCATCAGTAGCAGATGCTGACCAGACTGTTGTTGTTGGTTTCAACCATCATGATTATGACCATAAATTGCAGGTATACTCATACGGCTCCTGTATTATCAACGCTTTTCTCCCTTTAACAGACTGGCTGCACCAGAACTATAAGATCAAGGATTGTGATACGACGGTTATACACAATATTCCAGAGTATAGGATCAAGCAGCCAGGAGGTGATGTGCTGCAACGGCGTAGTTGTTCTCTGGAGTGGATGGGGCCAAAATTGATGCCCTATCTCAACTCAGACAATTTTACCGTATTGAAAACATATGTCCCATATCCTGGAATTTCCATGATCGATATGCGTTATCGGCTTGCTTCACCACCAGATACTATTGGCAGGCTGACAGAGGAGCTTCAAGAGGCGTTTGCAGCAGGATCTCTTAAAGCTCTATACAGCTTTGATAAACCCGGTCAAACACCAGAAAGCCACTTAAACTCAACATTTTCCGCAACTCTACGTCGTGATGGGCTTAGGTTTGTTGGTGATAACCTCTATATATCATGTTATTTTGACAACGAAAATTCAGTAAACCGCTATTACGATTTTGTAAATATTGTCGCAACTCACCCCATGTAGCTATCCAGCTGTTGTTATGTTACAATAATTTGCTGTTTGTAAGGCAAAACTTGTTAAATTTTCGATAATTATCTATACTAA
>JADFZU010000041.1 GCA_015232365.1 Magnetococcales bacterium
ATTTAACGTAAAGAGACAAATCTTAACATTAATTAATATTAGAACATTTCATTACTGTACTATTGGGAGTTTACAAAGATTATGAAGAATAAATTGAGTAGCATTATTACAGGAGCGTCCACGCTATTGGCGGCTACGCTAATAGCTGGGACAGGGTTTGCCAAGCAGGCTCCGCCAGCGATGACCGACCATGAGTTTGCCACCGCTAAAAAGATCTATTTTGAGCGGTGTGCAGGCTGTCATGGTGTGTTGCGTAAGGGTGCAACAGGTAAACCGTTGACCCCAGAGATTACCATGGATCACGGCAACGACTATCTGGAAGGCTTTATTACCTATGGCTCTCCTGCCGGTATGCCTAACTGGGAAGAGACTCTCTCTAAATCTGATATATCTCTATTGGTTAAATATCTGCAACATCCACCACCACAGCCACCTGAGTTTGGCATGAAGGAGATTATGGGAACATGGAATGTTCTTGTTCCGGTTAAAAACCGCCCAACCAGAAAAATGAATAATCTTGATCTGGACAACCTTTTTTCAGTAACTCTCCGTGATGCTGGTGAAGTAGCCTTGATTGACGGGCATAGCAAAAAAATCGTCAAAGTCATCAAAACCGGTTATGCGGTACATATCTCCCGTATGTCCAGCTCTGGACGTTATCTCTATGTTGTTGGTCGTGATGCCAAAGTGGTATTGATCGATCTATGGATGAGAAGCCCAAGTGCTGTAGCAGAGATTAAAGTTGGTATGGAGGCCCGCTCTGTTGAGACCTCAAAATATAAGGGCTGGGAAGATAAATATGCTGTTGCTGGGGCCTACTGGCCACCACAATATGTGATCATGGATGGTGACACCCTGAAACCTATCAAAATTGTCGCTACCCGTGGCAACACCGTCGACACTCAAGAGTATCATCCAGAACCACGGGTGGCTGCCATTATCGCTTCCCACGAACATCCAGACTTTATCATAAATATCAAAGAGACTGGTAAAGTGCTCATGGTTGACTATTCAGATCTAGCCAATCTTAGCGTTACCACAATTGATGCTGCACGCTTCCTACATGATGGCGGCTGGGACTCAACCCACCGTTACTTTATGTCAGCAGCTAACAAATCAGATACCATAGCTGTTATCAACTCCAAGACCCGCAAATTGGAAAAACTGGTCAAGGTAGGTTCGATCCCCCATCCTGGACGTGGTGCCAACTTTATTCATCCCGATTTTGGGCCGGTATGGGCCACAAGCCATCTTGGTGATGAGAGCATCTCCATGATTGGAACCGATCCTATCAATCATCCACAGTATGCCTGGAAGGTAGCAGGAACATTAGAAGGTGCTGGCGGTGGTTCTCTATTTATCAAAACCCACCCCCGTTCACGTAATATTTGGGTGGATACCCCATTGAATCCTGACACCGACGCCTCTCAATCCATTGCCGTTTTTGATCTGGATAATCTAAAGAGTGGGTACAAAGTTTTACCAATTGCCAAGTGGGCCAACCTGGGGTCTGAAGGTGTACAGAGGGTTGTACAACCAGAATACAACGCTGACGGTTCTGAAGTTTGGTTCTCGGTTTGGAATGGAGCTAAACAGAAATCAGCTATCGTTGTTGTTGACGACAAAACCCGTAAGCTCAAAGCGGTCATCAAAGACAGCCGCCTTATAACTCCAACTGGTAAGTTTAATGTTTTAAACACCCAGCACGATGTCTATTGAATCAGCTTTGATGTTTAGTTGATCCATTTAGTTTCAAAATTTTGAAAGTAGCGGGGCGTAAACCCCGCTACTTTCAAATAATATATCTGTATTTTTTAAATGTATTATAACTATATGCTAAAGATCATCTGCTATCTGTTTGTACCTGTACTGTTTATGGCAGTTATTACAGCCGAGGCTGCAAGTGCTGAAGCTGAACCAACTCGCCATAAAGAGTTACTCTACCTTCTGAAACATGATTGCGGATCTTGTCATGGTATTACTCTGCGTGGCGGGCTTGGTCCACCACTGACCAAGGAAGCTTTGGCTGGTAAATCAACCGGGTTGCTGGCAGACATTATCACCTACGGTTTACCAGGAACCGCAATGCCTCCCTGGCTTGGTCTTTTAAGCAGGGAAGAGATTCTTTGGCTAGCCAAGCGGATACAGAAAGGTAGCTCTTCAAAATGAAACAAATTATCCTAGATTCGGCAGCAGTTCGCACATCACTGGCACAACCTATTGATTCACGCCCAACTGCAGAATCTAGGATTGTTTTTATTACATTTCTAACTTTTTTTTCCCTGCTTGCAGGGTGTGCCCAATTGCGTCGTGTGGGGGATATGGGAGTTGTTATCGAGAGGGCTTCCGGTAGCATTAAAGTAGTAGAAAACTCCTCCAACAGCGTTGTTGGTCATGTTAAAGAGTTGGGAGATCTTTCCCACGCCTCGGTGGTCTACTCCCGTGATGGCCGTTATGCTTTTCTATTTGGCCGTGATGGTGGCCTTAGCAAGGTTGATATTTTAACAGGCCGCTTGGTTAAAAGAGTGATCCAGGCCGGCAACAGTATTGGTGGTGCCATATCCCAAGATGGGCGTCTGGTGGCAGTATCCAACTACACACCGGGAGGAGTGCGGATTTTTGATTCAATTACTTTGGAACTGGTCGCCGATATCCCCGCAGTTGGTGCTGATGGTAACCTCTCCAAAGTGGTGGGACTTGTGGATGCTCCAGGGCAGAAGTTTCTCTTCTCTCTTTTTGATGCTGGCGAAATATGGCTAGCTGATTTAACCGATGTGCAAAACCCGAAAATAACCCGTTTTACCGATATTGGCGACAAACCGTATGACGCTCTGATCTCCCCGGATGGACGTTTCTATATTGCTGGCCTGTTTGGTGAGGACGGTCTCTCTCTTCTGGATTTGTGGTATCCGGAAAAAGGGGTTAAGAAAATTCTTTCCGGTTACGGTCGAGGCAAGAAAAAGCTCCCCGTCTATAAGATGCCACACCTGGAAGGTTGGGCCATGGCTGGAGGTTTGGCATTTTTGCCTGCTATAGGTCAACATGAAATATTGGTAGTAGATACCAACAACTGGTTGGAAAAAACCAGAATTCCGGTTCATAGCCAACCTGTTTTTGCCATGGGCCGTCCCGACGGGCGACAGATCTGGGTCAATTTTGCCTATCCTGACAACGACACCATCATGGTGATTGACGTACCATCTTTAAAGGTGGTCAAAACCCTAAAACCCGGTAAAGGTGTTATGCATATGGAGTTTACCCCCAGGGGTGAAAATGTCTGGATATCGGTGAGGGATTCTGACCGGGTAGAGGTCTATCATACCGGCAGTTTTGAAAAACTTGCTACTATGAAAGCAGAAAAACCCAGTGGGATATTTTTCTCTTCACGGGCACACAAGATAGGGTTGTAAAAGCCATGGAAATTAAAAATCATAACTTTTCCCAACCTCTCACTTCACTACCAGACGATCTTTCATTGACTCCAATGGATTGGCGGCTTTTAAACGCCTTCCAAAAAAGTTTTCCCTTGGTTCCCGAACCTTTTGCCCAGATGGGGATGGAGTTGGGAATAAGTGAGGCAGAGGTTATTAAACGTCTGGAGCGTCTGCATAAAAACGGCGTGGTCAGCAGGGTAGGTGTTGTGCTGCGTACTGGACGTTTAGGGGTGAGCACTCTGGCTGCTGTAGAGGTTGAGGGTGACGATTTGGAACGGGTAGCAAAAGTGGTAAACAGTTTTACCGAAGTAAACCACAACTATGAGCGGGAGAATTCACTCAATCTGTGGTTTGTAGTAACTGCTAGAACTGAAGAGAGGTTGATGGAAGTTTTGACTGAGATTGAGTCCCAAAGCGGCTCTCCAGTTTATATGATGCCCATGGAAGAAAATTACCATATTGATCTGGGATTTCCCATTCATTGACAGAAATTTTAGAGGCTAGTCTTTAAAATGCGGATTGTTAACAAAAAAGAGGCAGATCTGTTAGCAGCTATTCAAGGTGGTTTTCCACTAACTTCACGTCCATTTCAGGAGATAGGCAGAGAGATTGGTCTCTCCGAAGCAGATGTGATTGCCTCCCTGGCAGATTTGACTCAAAGTGGAATTATCAAACGGATAGGGATTATCGTCCGGCACCGGGAGTTGGGGTTTAAGGCCAACGCCATGGTGGTTTGGGATATACCTGATAATATGGTTACGGTTATTGGTAGGCGGGTTGGGGAGATGGATTTTGTCACCTTATGCTATCGTCGCCGTCGCTCTCTGCCCCGTTGGCCCTATAATCTCTACTGCATGATCCACGGCCGGGAACGGAGTGAAGTTTTGGAAAATCTAGCTACCTTGGAATCTTGTTGCGGCCTGGAAGAGGTCTCCAAACAGGTGCTATTTAGTCAACGGCGTTTTAAACAGCAGGGGGCAGGATATTTTCCCAAGCGGGTATCTTCTAACCAGTTTGCTAGCAAATGATCACCATTGATGCTACTAGCCGGCGTATTATAAACAATCTGCAAACCGGTTTTCCTCTAAGCAGCTCGCCTTTTTTTGCAGCAGCCCAGAGGCTGGGCCTTGAAGAATCTCTGTTAATCAAAAAGGTGCAATCCCTCCTATCTACGGGAGTTCTTACCCGCTTTGGTCCTCTTTTTAATGCTGAGAGGATGGGCGGTGGATTGACCCTGGCTGCCATG
This sequence comes from Magnetococcales bacterium, assembly GCA_015232365.1. GTDB lineage: Bacteria > Pseudomonadota > Magnetococcia > Magnetococcales > JADFYX01. Next base: position 4,681 of record JADFZU010000041.1, read on the forward strand.
GCCTTGTCTGAGCATGAGTTTGATTCGGTAGCAGAGGTAGTAAATGCCATGCCAGAGGTGGCCCACAACTATGCCAGGGACCACGCCATGAATATGTGGTTTGTTTTAGCTACTGAAAAACCAGATGAAATTCAGCAGGTTATTGACAGAATAGAGAAAAAAACCGGCCACAAAGTATTTAACATGCCAAAACAAGAGGAGTATCGCCTGGGTTTCAAGATTCTGCTAGATGACGATGGCGGCATAGATACTGTCGCTCTGAACTCTGACGATAATGGAAAAGATCCAGATAATGGCTGTTTTTCCGAGAGGGGGCCCAACCAGGAAGAGAGAGCAGTAATTGCTGCCACCCAGGATGGACTTCCGGTTACGCATCGCCCATATGATGCTGTTGCTGAATCTATTGGCATATTGCCGGCAGAGGTGATCAACCATCTTGAAAACATGCTGACATTTGGCTGGATTCGCCGTATAGGGTTGGTTCCCAACCACTATAAGTTAGGACTTGCTGGTAACGGTATGTCAGTCTGGAACCTGCCCGACAATAAAATCCGGCAACGCGGCAAGGAGATCGGAGCTTTGGGCTATGTCAGCCACTGTTACCGTCGTCCACGTAATTTGCCCCAGTGGCCTTTTAATCTTTTTGTCATGGTTCACGGTGCAGACCGCACTATTGTCAAGCAGAGGGTGGAGCAAATCTCTCAACTGCTAGGGGAGGATGATCTGGGCCACGGGATATTATTTAGCTCAAAAATACTAAAAAAAACCGGATTGCGGCTTAAAACTATCTAGACCGGATGTAGTGGATAAAGAATGTTTAGACTCTCACAAATTATGCAGCAACTTTTCCAACCGGAGACCAATCAACCACGGAGCCGGGCACGCTCGGCAACCGGACCTGTTGTGGTCTGGAATCTAATCCGACGCTGCAACCTGACCTGTCGCCACTGCTACACCGCCTCTTCTGATAAAGATTTTCAAGGTGAATTGAGCAGATCGGAAATTTTCAGGATTTTAAAAGAGTTGAAAGATTTTGGGGTTCCCGCAGTGATTCTCTCCGGTGGTGAGCCACTGCTGCGACCGGATATTTTTGAGATCGCCGCTTATGGCAAAGAGTTGGGGTTTTACCTGGGACTATCCAGTAACGGTACTCTGATGGACAGGGATACGGCGGCAAAAATAGCCGAGGCTGGGTTTAACTATGTTGGGGTAAGTCTCGATGGCCTACAAGAAAAACATGACTATATTCGTGGAAGAAAGGGGGCGTTTATCGGCTCCATAAATGGTATTCGCAACTGCCGGGAGCGTGGAGTCAAAGCTGGCATTCGTTTCACCCCAACCAAGGAGAACATATCAGACCTGCCAGGACTGTTTGATTTGATGGATGAGGAGTCCATCGACCGCTTCTATCTTTCCCACTGGAACTATGCTGGCCGAGGCAGTGCCAACCAGCAGGAGGATTCAGCTCATACAGCTACCAGAAATTTGGTTAAGTATATTTTTGAACTTGCTCTTGAAGATATTAAAGCGGGACGTAGCCGGGAGTTTGTCACCGGCAACAATGATGCTGACGGCGTGTTTTTTCTTCTGTGGCTAGAGAGACGTTTTCCCGACAAGTACCAGCAGGCTAAAAAACTATTGCTTGAATGGGGTGGTAACGCATCTGGGGTTGGTATTGCCAATATTGACAACAGGGGCCATGTTCACCCTGATATCTTCTGGTGGGACTACTCACTGGGGGATCTGCAAAAAGCATCTTTTAGGGAAATATGGCAGGGGGAGAGCGACCCGCTTATGGAAGGGCTGCGGCAAAAGCCCAGGCCAGTTACCGGACGTTGCGGAGCCTGTGATTATCTTGACATATGTGGCGGAAACACTCGTGTTAGAGCCTTTCAAAACAGTGGAGATTTTTGGGCAGAGGACCCCGGATGTTATCTGAGTGATGACGAAATAATTAAAAAACAGAAACCAGCGATAGAAAAAGTAAATTATGCCTCGGTTAATAGTGCTGCTTTTCTGCTTGTTTTTACTCTATCTATACTGTTTTCCTATTTTTCATCTGCTGCCCAGGCAGGAGAACTGGCTGTTGCAGAGTTGTATAAAAAAAATTGCAGTGAGTGTCACCATCCAGAACGTCTTGGCGGCATTGGTACAGCCCTGCTGCCGGAAAACCTGAAGCGGCTGCGACCAAAACAGGCTTTTAAAATCATTGAAAATGGTAGACCGGCCACCCAGATGCCAGCGTTTGGTGGAGAGCTTTCCAGAATTGAAATTCAATCCCTGGTAGATTTGATCTATACCCCACTGCCCCGTATGCCGATCTGGGATATGGCTAAAATCAGAGCCAGCAGAGTTGTCCATGTTCCGGTTTCTGCCCTGCCGGACAGACCAATCCACAATGCCGACCTTATGAACATGTTTATTGTTGTGGAGTTGGGTGATCACCATGCGACCGTTCTTGATGGTGACAAACTAGAACCAATTCACCGTTTTCCTACCCGGTTTGCTCTCCATGGTGGTCCTAAATACTCCCCAGACGGCCGTTTTGTCTATTTTGGCTCTCGTGACGGCTGGGTAAGTAAATTTGATATGTTCAGCCTGAAAACCGTAGCTGAAATTCGAGCCGGCATCAATATGCGTAATGTGGCTATCTCCGGTGATGGCAAGACCGTCATGGCGGCCAACTATCTGCCACATACACTGGTAGCTATTGATGCTGAGACCATGCAGCCTCTAAAGGTGATTCCGGTTGTGGATAAAAAAACCGGGAAAAGCTCCCGGATAAGTGCTGTTTATACGGCTCCGCCCCGCAACAGTTTTATCGCAGCCTTGAAAGATATGAAAGAGGTATGGGAGATACCTTACAACGATCAAGCCAAACCTATATATACCGGTTTGATACACAGTTACCGTGTTGAGGGAGGCCGGGCTGATGCCGATGCTGCCCGGTTGAAAGAGCCATTCCCTGTGCGCCGTATCCGTCTGGATGATTATGTAGATGATTTTTTCTTTACCCAGGATTATCGAACCTTGATTGCTGCCTCACGGGATGGAGGAAAGGGGCAGGTGGTCAACATGGATGTTGGACGGCGTATAGCAACTATCGATATTCCAGGAATGCCACACCTTGGTTCTGGCATCACCTGGAAGCTAAACGGTAGAGATGTGATGGCAACACCAAACTTCAAAGAGGGTGTGGTATCGGTTATCGACCTTAAAAGTTGGCAGGTTATCAAACGCATAAAAACCGCTGGCCCCGGTTTTTTTATGCGTAGCCATGAAAACAGCCCCTATGCCTGGGTAGATGTTTTTTTTGGACCTAACCGGGATCAGGTCCATGTAATAGATAAAACAACTCTTAAAATTATCAAAACATTGCAACCGGCTCCAGGCAAAACCTCCGGTCATGTTGAGTTTACCAAGGATGGCAAATATGCCCTGTTAAGCATATGGGACCAGGATGGAGCACTGATAGTCTATGATGGCGACACGCTTGAAGAGTTGAAACGCATACCAATGAAAAAACCGTCAGGAAAATATAATGTCTATAATAAAATTACCCGTTCTTCGGGAACCAGTCATTGATGTAAAAAAAGAGCCGAACAAGGCTTTTCCAACTCCAGGCATGGTGGTGTTGGCTGGGGCCGGACCTGGTGATCCTGGTCTGCTGACCATAGCTGCTGGCAAGGCGCTGGAAATTGCCGATGTTGTTGTTTATGACTCCCTGGTCTCCCATGAGATACTCGATTTATTAGCCGATGATTGTGAAAAAATCCTAGCCGGTAAAAGGGGTGGTAGACCTTCAGCCTGTCAGAATGATATCACTGCAACTCTTATAAAACTGGCAAAAGCCGGACGGCGGGTTGTACGTTTGAAGGGCGGTGATCCATTCATGTTTGGGCGAGGCGGTGAGGAGGCCCAAAAGCTTGCCGAAGCCGGAATTCCATTTCGGATTATCCCTGGACTAACATCCGGTATTGCTGGACCGGCTTATGCTGGAATTCCCGTTACCCACCGTAAAATCAATGCAAATATTGCTTTTATAACCGGACATGAAGCCATGCCGGATGATCTACTGAACAATCAGGAAATCGACCACTCCAAAACCCGGTTGGATTGGGATGCCATGGCAAAGGCTTTCCCGGTGTTGGTGCTATATATGACAATGAAAAATTTGACTCCAGTCGTCAACCGGTTTTTGGCCGCCGGACGCTCAGCAAAAACCCCGATAGCTTTCATCCGCTGGGCTACCACTCCAAGGCAACAGACAATGATCTCAACTTTGGGTCAGGCAGTTGCTGATGTGGAAAAATATGGATTAACGTCGCCAACAATTGTGGTTATAGGAGAGGTGGTCAATCTGCGGGATGTTTTGGCTTGGTTTCCAGACGAAACTCTTGGTAGTCAATCTGAGATAAAACATGGTTTGGCTTATAAGAGTGTTCCGGGATATGCTACCGGGTGAGAAAACTATCCTGCATCCAGGTTCAAAACTATTCCAAAATGCACCTGCCTATAGAACCCGGTTTGCATATATGACCATTAAACCAGCGAGCACCTTCCAGAAGGGTTTTTTCCAGTTTGATTCCTATATGGTTGGCCCCGAAAAGGTTGGCTTTGCGAAGGTCGGCTCCAGTAAAATCTGCACCATTGAGAAACGCACCAACCATATAGGCTTGCCGAAGGTCGGCCTCTCTAAGGTTGCAATCTGCTAAATTTGCCTGATCCATATAGGCTTTTAGCATATTTGCCCCGGCCAGATTGGAGCCTGAAAGGTCAGTCTGTTCCAGTATGGCATTTTGCAGGTCGGCTCCCATTAAGTTGGAACCAGCCAGTTTAGCTTTGTAAAATTTAGCGTTTTTCAAGTTGGCTTGGGATAGGTCTGACCCTTGTAAATCAGCACCCTGCAAAAATGCCCCTTTAAGGTCAGCCCCTTTAAGATCAGCTTTTCCAAGATCACAGCTAACACAGTTTCTTCTCTTCAATAGATTCGTAACCAACCCGGATTCAAAAGACCAAGCTGTTGAGCAGAACATGGAACCCATGAATAAAAGACAAGCTGAAAAAATTGAAAATATCATCCTCATTCATTTATCTCGCAATGCTAAAAATCTACAGAAGCAACGGATGCTAATCTGTGGGTATCTTTATGAATTATCTCAAACACCATTTTAAATTAAATGGAGCTGATCCAGGTTAACTCTTCAACATTGTTAATGTGTATTGATTGGCCTTGGACGGTAATAAGATTTTCCTTGCTCAGTTTTTTCAAGGCCCGGGAGAAGGTCTCTGGTTTGATAGCGATGCGGGAGGCTATAACATTTTTTGGAGCATCCAGTTTGATAACCCCTTCATTCTCTCCAAATGGTTTCATGTTTTCCAGCAGAAAACCGATCAACCTCATTGGAGCACTTTGCAGACTTAGTTTATGAATTTCAGTCATTTGCCAACGCAACTGTTTGCTCATATGAGCCATCATGCGAAAGCAGGTATCAGATGACTCCCGAAGAAGGCCAAGAAACTGCTTATTTTCAAAAGACAGGATACGACTTGTTTGCATGGTGTCAGCACAGACAGGATATCTTTTGCTCTCCATGAAAATCACACCCGAGGCAAACACCTCACCGGGCTGAATTATTTCAACAATTTTTTCTGTACCGCTCTTGGAAAGCCGGTATAGTTTCACTTGGCCGTCGGTTAGGACAAAAAAACGTTCTGCTCTGGTTTCCGTATCAAAAATTGTCTGGTTTTTATTTAGCTTCATGACCATCATCTTGCTTTCTACACCAGCAAGTTGTATAGGAGTCAAGGCAGCAAAAAGGGAGATCCTCTTTAGAGTATTTTTGTCTCTTTCTTCCATTTGACCAACCTCTCCAGTAGTTGTTAATTATAGTGCAATCATAAACATGGAAATGGAAAATATCTTCAAAAACCACAAATTATCGACAGGTGGAGATTATAACATGTAAACATTCGTAGTGGTTAGTTTTTTTGTCTTTATTTTAGTAAAAATCAGCATAAAAATACAAAAAACTTCTTGAGCATTTGGATTGGCAGTTCAACTTCTATAAACAGCAGCTAAACCCAGGCTGTTTTGCCCATGCCGATTCAGATAAAACATGTCAACTTTGAGTGGTTTGATAGAGGGCTAACTATGCGTCAGCCTGCGGCCAGAGGCCCTGACCCTTTCGACACGAAAATTAAAAAAGTGTACTTTATGTGTAATCGTGGCAGCATAACAACTTCGCCTTGATAAAACCTGCTGTCTTTTACATAAAATATTCGAGGAATCTTGGATGAAAACTAATAGTCCTTTTGATGATTGGATTACCGATATATTCTGTGAATATATCGGTATTACTAAAAGAAGATTCTATGAAAACATCAACTGGGGAGGAAAACAAAACTCATTAGTTCAAATACCCAAGATCAACAGAACCTCCTTCAACTCTCTACCAAACCTGGGTTTTAAGGATAAACAGCCATGGATCTCATGGAGTGGTGAACCGCTAAAACCATATCAGATTCAAGATGACCGTTTGGTTTTTAACTTTGACGTTATTACAGCGGCAGGATGGCTGTTATGTGGCTGTGAAGAGCAATTTTTTGACAAACGTGAAAATTATGGACGATGGGATGATAGCCAAAGCGTTGTGCTAAAATCTGGGTTTACTAATAGCCCTGTCATCAATATCTGGGCAAATGTTATCCGTGATTTTCTTGTTGATGCTAACGTAAAAGATGGTGTTCCCCTTTGGCCTGAAGGAAAAAAATTTGCCGTATGTTTGTCTCATGATGTAGATAACCCATACTATTCCGTACATCCACACATTAAAAGATTTGCATTGGCAATCAAAAACAGAAACTGGCCGAATGCCAAACACTCTCTGTTAAAAATAGCCAGCTCTTCTATAATTAATTTTCAAGACCGTTTCCGCTCCAGCCAGGGGTTTGTTAACATCATCAATAAAGAGCATGAGCTTGGTGTTCAATCATCGATTTTTTTATGTCCAAAAGATCCAAGCCTTACCTATGCCACCAATAACGATCCAATCTACTCCCTTGATGAGCAAGTTATGGCTACATCAATTGAACGGGCACGGTCTTTTGGGTTTGATCTAGGCCTACACGCTTTGATGGATACCGCACCCCACAAATCCAGGTATAGAGAGCAGTGTGAAATTATTGAAAACTCTTCGCAAAGAGCGGTCACAAGCCAACGCCACCACTACTGGAATTTAGCTCATCAAAAGTCTAGTGAATCTTTTGTCGCGATGGCGGATAGTGGAATAAAATACGACTCGTCACTCTCTTTTTATGACGCTCCCAACTTTCGCCGGGGAGTTGCACTGCCATTCTCTCCCTTCTGTCTTAAATCCGACCATCAGATCAAACTGCTTGAGATTCCACCCATGTTCATGGATGATTGGCTGGACAGGGACAAACCTCTTGAGCATGTTACATCCTGGATAGAGAAAGTTGAAAATGTAGAGGGTGTGGCAACGTTAAACTGGCATATAAACCGGTTTAACAACCGCCGGTTTTTGTGGCAAGGAGAGATCTATTTGGATGTTGTTAAAAATCTGGCTAAACGAGAAGATGTCTGGCTTGCCTCTCTGAGTGAGATTGGAAGCTGGTGGGAACAGCGAAGAGAAAAAATTCTCTAGAGCAGATCAATTTGCAATTTCGAGCTTCACCACAAACCACTTATATAATTGCAATAAATAGCACAGAGGTTATTATGACTATACGCATTGAAACCATGAAAGGACCACTTTCCGATGCAAAACTCCAGGGGATATGCGAAACCTTCGGCAACCACGACCACAGATTTGCCCAAATAGAGTTAAACAGAAACTTTTTCAACGAAAATCCGGCTGGATATTCAATCCACAGCTTTGCTATGGACGGAGACCGGGCAATAGGCCACTACTCTATTATTCCAATCAAGGTTATCCACAAAGATAGAGAGCTGCTATCAGGAAAAGGCGAGGCTCTTTATCTGGACCCGATATATAGGAACGGAACAGTAAAGGTAGATAACAAAAAAGTTCATATTGCTGTTGAAATGATGAACCAGACGCAAATTCTTGCTGACCAGGAGCTACTTGAACCGCAACATGTCATTACCCGTAAGGCTGTGCAACGCATACTGCGTAGGCTTGGCTCTAAAATTGTCGAGTATAATACCCCCCTGCTACACTTTATCACCAACCCATTTCACGAAAACAAACAGAACAAAACCCTAAAACAGAAACTTGGTGTTTTAGGGCTGTTTACCATACAACGCTTCTTGCTTTTCATGGTCCGTCTGGTTTTTTTCTGGGTTGAAAAACCAGAAATCAGCACCACTAAAAATGAATTTTTTGCTAAAAACATGGCTATTTACCATAAAGAATCCTGTAAGATAGCTAAAGATAAATGGCTTATTTCCAGGGATATGGAGACCATGCAATGGATGCATGATTCTGGTCTTTTGGATCTGTTCTTCTTCTCTGATGACCCTACAGCATTTGTCATCATCAAAAAAGGCCATCACCCTGAAGTCCTTTTTTGGGCCATGGAAGAGCGTAGGTGGGGTGACTACTGGGCTATGCTCTTGAAGATAATCGATCACTATTCGGATAGTGGACCGGGAATGGTAATATCCTTCCCCCAAGAGGTGTACAGTAACAGCCGACCACTGTTGCGGAGGTTTCTCTATTTGTGCGGATTTATCCCCAAGCCGGTAAAAACCCTGGTGGCACTGAAAAGCCAGGACAAAGATCTTGGTCAAAAGGAGTCGGTATACTTTGACCGGCTGTTTTTTATCTTTTAACCGAGAATGGGCAGTTGGGAGAACATTAATGGTGGAACATATTGGTTTGTCTGGTGAATCAAGAGGTTGTGCCAGTGTATGTGCTAACAACTGACAAATCTCGGTTTAACCAATTATCAAATCAAGAAAACTGCACCCTGTATATCTTCGACCAACGAATAACATTCACCAAACGCCAGATCTGCCGGGTAAATGGCTGTTTGCCACTTTTTATATCTGCCCAAACTTCCCTCAAGGCCGACTGCAATAAAAACGGCATATACCTAGCTTCACTAGAGTGAAGAGTCTCGTCAACAAAGTCGTTCATATGCACCATCCAACGTTGCTCAGGGGTGATAAACCCCACCTTGTCACGGCGGTTGTAGACCGAGTCGGGGATGATACCCCGCATGGCCTCCCGGAATACCGATTTTGAGTTACCCTGAGCATCAATCAGATACTCTTCTGGCAGGGAAAAAACAAAGTCGACTATTGCCGGAGTTAGAAAAGGGACTCGGCTTTCGATGGAAAAAGCCATGGAGTTACGGTCTAAAAAACGCAACAATTTTGGCAGACCGGTAGATGTTAAAGTCTGAAGTAGCTGTTCACGCAGAGCATCTTTTGCGTAGCTGCTCCGCATTGTTTGCATCACAACCCCCTGCTCCTCAAACCAATCGTTGTCAAACCACGGTGTACTCAAAGGCTGACCTATCAAACGTCTGGGCAGAGAGTGGAGATGTCTGGGCAGAAGAAACTCCCCGGTAAAATTAATTAATTGACCACCAACTCCTGGCCGTTGCCATGCTTGTAGAGCAAACTTTCCAGCATCAATATATCTGCCTTGCCGCACCAAAGATGTCATACGAGCACCAAGATAGTAAAGATATCCGGCCAGTATTTCATCAGCTCCCTGACCATCCAAAACCACTTTGATGCCCTGTTTGGCAATAAGTTTGCAGACCCGGTACTGAGCATACATGCTGGTGCTGTACACCGGCTCGCCATGGCACTTGATTAAATGGTCCACATCCGCACTGAACTCATCCGAACTAGGCCGAACCTTGTAGTTACCAGCACCAGAAGCTGCCACCACATCATCAACCCACTGCTCCTCGTTTATCCCCTCCTCCTCAGCTATAAAACTGAATGTATCAAACCTGGCTCCAGCCCCCATAACCTTGCCCATGCTCATAACTACTGCCGAGGAGTCCAGCCCACCAGATAGCGAAGCAGCAACCGGGACATCACTGCGCAGGTGCAAAGTAATACTCTCCAGAAACAGCTCCCGCAACTTCACGACCGCATCTTCAAAAGAGAGGCCGCAATGTTCTGTTAGGGTGGGCTGCCAGTACTTTTTTAGGGTAAAATTGGATGGATCAGCCACCGATAGAGTTAAAGTGTGCCCCGGCAGCAGTTGCTGGATATTGGAATACATGGTTTTGCCGGGGCGGTGGTCTGAAGCTCCAAAACGCAGATAGTCGTATATAGCTTGAGAGTCTGCCTGCCTGGAGACCCCGGGAAACAGCATTAACGTCGGTATTTCCGAGGCAAAAATAAAGGTATTGTTGACTACGGTATAGTAGAGCGGCTTTATGCCAAAACCATCTCGAGCAAGAAACAGCACTTTTTCCAAGCGGTCAAAAATGGCAAAAGCGAACATACCAACAAAACGGCCAACAGCACTCTCACCCCATTGAGCGTAAGCGGCAAGAATAACTTCAGTGTCGGAAGATGAGCAAAATTTGTGACCCTTTTGCTCCAGAGTTGCTCTGATCTCTTTAAAGTTATAGATCTCACCATTAAAGACTATAAAATATCTCTCGCCGCTAAAGGACATAGGCTGCCAACCTGATTCAGAGAGATCCTGAATAGAGAGCCGGCAATGGAGAAGCATAACCTCTGGTGAAAAATCCAAAGCAGGCAACCGCCCCTTGGCAATCCGCTCCCCGGTGGCTAGCATCCAGCCATGATCGTCAGGCCCACGATGTTTCATGGAGTCGATCATGCCTGCAGACAGACTGCCCACCGATTTAAGATGAGTATCTGTTACTAAACCAGCAATACCACACATTTTTCACCTAATACCTTTTCTTGCTCTGAATAATTCATGAGATATTCTGGCTCTACATAAACCTAGTTTCGGCAGTTGTTCGTACATCACCGGCACAGCCTATTGATTCACTTGGCAAATCAGAAAAAAGTCTCATCACCAACAATGTTACTTCGGTTTTTCCTGATTCACCTGACAAACCAATATGTTATTCCATTAATGCACGCCCAGTTGCCGAATCTAGGATAAAACACTAACTAGCCGTAGTTTCTCATATGTCTCAAATAAAGTCATTGATTCTATAGGTTGAGAAGTTGGAGCTTGACCAGCAGGTTATGGGTAGGTAGTTTGTTTTTTTTATAGGTTCCATTTGATACTATACAAAACCAACTAAGCAGGAACCTTAATCTATGCAGAGAGACTCTACCACTCCAAAAGATGCTCAGCCACAGCTAACGGTCAATGCTGCTTATGATCTTGCCATTGAGCATTTCAATGCCCACCGTTTTGATGAGGCAGATAAGCTTTGTACGGCTATTATTCAGACAGCTCCCAACCATATTGATGCCATAAACCTGCTTGGGGTTATAGCCCAGGCAATCAATCGTCATGATCTTGCAGTTGAACAGTTTCAACGAGCCATTAATATTGATGCTAGCAGAGGACTGTTATACTTCAATTTGGCAATCTCTCTTAATAGCTCAGGCGAGAGAAAGGAGGCTATTACCGCCCTAGAGAGTGCTTTGGAAAAAGAGCCGGGAAACCGCCAAATTGCCGATTACCTACATGCTGTCATTAATGACAACCCACATGAGAGGGAAGAAAACGCTTTAAAAAAAGGGGTATCTTTTCACAATGCTGGTCGCTTTAAAGAGGCAATAGAGTGCTATAAAGAGGCTCTTGCAATCCAGCCAGACAATCCAATCACCCTCTCCAATATGGGTACTGCTTTACAATCTATTGGCATGGTAGAAGAAGGTATTAGCAGTTGTAAAAAGGCAATATCTATTGCACCAGATTATGCAGACCCATACAACAATCTTGGTTATGCTTTGCAAGAGAAAGGCAGACATCAAGAAGCGGTTAACAGTTTTCAAAAGGCAGTATCCATTAATCCCGGTTATAGCAAAGCCTATTTCAACCTGGGGAACAGCCTTAAACAGCAAGGCAAACATGATGAAGCGGCTGAATGTTTCAAAAAAGCCATATCTATTGACAGTAGTTATGCAGAGGCTTACTGCAACCTTGCCAGCATTCTGAATGAGCAGGGAAAAATAGATGAAGCGGTAAGAAACTTTGAAAAAGCCATTGCCATCAAACCAGGCTTTACCGAGGCCTACCACAACCTTGCTACCACCAAAAAATTTACCAAAAAATCTGAAATTCAAAAGATAAAAAACCTACTATCTAATGAGACTGATACCGCTGGAAAAATCAATCTTAATTTTGCTCTTGGCAAAGCCATGGCAGATATGAAAAACCATTCTGAATCTTTTAAATATTTTCATGAAGGAAACCGCCTGAAAAGAGCTGGAATTCAGTTTGACATCTCCCATACAAAACAACTTTTTAGCCAGCTCAAAGAAACATTTAACAGCAAGTTTTTTCAATCAAGAGCCGGTTTTGGCTGCAAAGATAGCAGCCCGATTTTTATATTGGGAATGCCCCGTTCCGGATCGACCCTGATTGAGCAGATACTATCCAGCCATGCAGATGTCTATGGAGCAGGAGAGCTGACATTTATCAGCGATACCCTGCTTAAAATCACCAAAGCAGACCAGATAGATTTAATTCCCAAGATGGTTGCAAAGCTAAGTGCGGATGATGCAGTTAGACTTGGGGATGAATATATAAAAAAGGTACGGAAGATAGAGCCTGCAACCAAATTCATAACAGATAAAATGCCGGAAAATTTCATGTTTATCGGTTTAATAAAATTAATATTACCAAACGCTAAAATTATTCACTCTCTCCGTTTGCCAGAAGATACATGTCTCTCAATTTTTAGAACCAACTTCACCCAAAAGCATCACTATGCATATGAACTTGGTGAGCTTGGAGAGTATTACCGGTTGTATAGTACGATGATGACCCACTGGCAGAAGCTGTTTCCTGAAGATATTTATAATATTCACTATGAAGATTTAATAGATAACCAGGAGTATGAGAGTAAAAAATTATTGGCCTACTGCAAGCTTGATTGGGACGACAGATGTTTGAATTTTCATGAGTCGGTCAGGAGTGTAAAAACTGCAAGCAGTTATCAAGTTCGCCAACCCATCTACCGTAGCTCGGTTGCTGGGTGGCTACGGTTTAAAAAACAGTTACAACCATTAACCACTGCTCTTGGAGATTTAGCCTCTGAAACAAAATAGCGGTTATAAGATCAACTTTGAACCACTAATTTCAACTGCATATTGATAAACTCCAACAGACGGTTTACCGACTCCAACTCGCTCTCTTTGGAGGTGTTTAAGACAATATCGGCATCTGTTGGCGGCTCATATGGAGAGTTTGGCGAAAAGCCGATAAGATTATCAATCTCCCCCCGTCTGGCTTTGGCGTACATCCCCTTGGTATCACGCTCTATAACGGTTTCTGGTTCAGCATTGATATAGACTTCAAAAAAGCGGCTACCAAATAGCTTTTTTCCAGCAGCCCGACTCGAGGCGTATGGGGAGATGATTGGCACCAGAATCACATCATATTGATCTTGGTTTTCCCTACCTAACTGCTGCATAAGGCGGTTGTTCTCTTTTATATCAGCTTCGCTAAAGCCTAAATGACGGTGAAATCTATCACGAACATCGTCACCATCTAAAAGCAGAACCCGGAGATTATTTTGACTCAACTGGCTCTGCACCGATTGAGCAATTGTGGTTTTCCCAGAGCCGGAGAGTCCGGTAAACCAAAAAATCATGGCTGAGCTGCCACTCATTGTTCGCTCTTTTTTACTGCTGCAATAAGTTGATTCTGGACCTGCTCACGGATGAACCATCCAGGCATGGAGCTATCCCCTTCTTTGATGGCGGCATCAACCTGGGAGTCCTGCCAGGGGGGGGTAACGCCGGGATGAGAGAGAGGCAGATAACTATCTGACTCCTCATGATAACCGAGAATATCGTGGAATATTGGCGTAATACCTATACCGTCAATTGACTCAAACAGTGTTTTTAGATTTTTGATGATTGCAGAATATTGTTCATCCCGGTCATCAACAGGTATCAATATGTGGCTACAGCCAATATTTTTAAGACAAATCGCCCTAAAAAGCATCTCTCTGGCTCCAGAGTGGCGAAGCTTTATAGCCAGACTACCAAAAGCAACCCGGCCCTGGGGAAAGATGCCGTACTCTAATAGAGTTTGATAACTAACCTGCACCACATCGCTATTTTCAATCCTAGCTCTGTTTGATGCCTGCAACGGGACGATAAATAGACCATCTGCACCACTCTCTTCCAGAGTCTTGGTCAACAATTTTTCATGACATTTATGGGCAACTTCATCGGTTGGAAACCCCACCACACGGTCCCAGCCTTTGTGGGTAAAGATCAGCCGGGTCTGAACCGGGTTCAGCTCATAATGCCGGTTGCTGTTAGGCAACCCCTCAACCATGGTCACCTCCCCTGCAATAAAATGGCTGCCGCTATTCTTTAGTTCAGCTACACCAGGATGCTCCGTGGAGCTTGTAGCAAACCAGCTATCTGCAAGCGTGCTCCAGTCAAAGGGATATATCTCTTGGATATCGACAACAGCGTGGATTCTCCCTTGCTCTCCTGTAAGGGCGATTCGCTCAAAGACCTTGACTGTATTTACCATGGCATCGTCTACCGGCAAAACTATAGGCAGGGGCCATGGGGTTCCATCCGGCATGGTATAGTCTGCTAAAACCGAAGCAAGGGTTTTTTGGTCCATAAAGCCGGTCAATGGAGAGTAGGTTCCATTGGCAATTCTTTCACAATCTAGCAACACGGTACTGCTCACGGCTACCCTTGGTAGTTTTCCCAACTCTTCAAGGTCGGACTCTCTGGCAAAACGTTGGACAAGCTGTCCACCATTTGGCTCGATCAACATCGATTGGGGATCAAGGGGGTGGTGCTGATCATCAAGCTCATCCCGCCTATCCAGCTCATTGATGATTCTGACCACCATGTTGGCACAACGGATGGGATATTTACCAATTGCCGTCTCTGCCGCCAATACCAGACCGTCTGCACCATCTAGAATTGTGTTATAGACATCGTTAACCTCGGCCCGTGTTGGTGTTGGTGATGTAACCATGGACTCCAACAGGTTGGTGGCTACATACATTTTACAGTCGTAGCGTCTACCTTCACGAATAATTTTTTTCTGATAACCTGGAATCTGCTCAATGGATATCTGCCGGGAAAGATCCCCCCGGTCGATGAGCAGGGCATCAGATTTTTTGGCTATATCAGCTAGATTGATCAAGCCGTTGCGGCACTCTATTTTTGAGATGACAAAGCTATCATCACCAACCAAAGAGCGCATGGCATCCACATCACCGCCCTCATTGGCAAATGAGAGGGCAAAATGTTTAATCCCCATCTCAGCACCAATTTTCAGCGCTGCACTATCTTTCTCGGTAAAAGGGGACATTTCAATATCCCGGTCCACGGTCACCGCCTTATTTGAACCGATCATGCCACTATTGATGACACGCATCACCACCATACCAGGTTTCTGCTCAATTACCTGAACCAGAACGGAGTTAAAATCTATGCTGATAAAATCTCCAATCCTAAGCTTGGATATGATCTTTCGGGGATAAAAATTAAAATCCTTGGCATCACCTGGAACCTGCCGCTCATGAGCACGAACAATACTCCCCTCCTGGAGCATAGCAGTTCCTACGGCAAAACTGCCGGTACGAATCTGTGCCCCTTCAGAGTCGAGACAAAACGGTACTTTGGTTCTGCTGGTAACATAGCGGATACTCTCAGCAACCTTGGCGAGAGGGGTATGGGAGAGGTTGATACGAAACATGGTCACACCCAACTCAGCCAGACGGGATATAGTCTGGTCGTTCATGGATGATGGACCCAAGGTACACAGTATCTCTTTTGACATTATAATCTATCCGTAGCTCTTTAATATTAGGTTGGTTTAACTGCTGTAACCCTAGATCCGGCAGCAGCCGCAGGCTGGGGTTGATCATATCCTGGGGGAGCAACTCTACTATCCATCCATCTTATGCTCCAAACTGTTTTGAAAAACTTTTAGCCACTCCCCGCCTATAACGCTGGCGGAGTATTGCCGCTCAATTAGTTCCGCCCCTCTGGTTATCCTTTTAAGCACATCATCTCTATTGCCGCAGGCCCATAAAATCCCCTCCACAAGGTTGTCGCCGATCCAGGCATAATCGGCAAAAGGGGCATAGGCCGGTAGCTGGTTGGCAACGACCATCCTGCCACCCCTAAAGGGTTCAAGGAGACGGTTTGTTGATTTTGACAGCCCTCTTTGGTCTGGGTTTATCGGTAGAACAACCATATCACAGCCATCTATGGCCCTCCAAGTAACATCAGGAGACCAAGGGGTGAAGGTGATGCTCAAATGTTGACCAAAAACATCTGCCTGCTGCTGAAGCCGGGGAATAGCCTCCTCCTGCTTCCCGGTTACTATATGGAGTTTGACCCGAATAGGCTCTTCTCCATTGGCGAGGCTATTTTGCAAATAGATTTTTAGCTGCTCAAAAAAAATGTAGAGAGAGGAGAAGTTGACATAATTACCAAACCACAACAGTTTGACTGCTTCAGGGTCTGGTGAAAAAGCAGGAGCACCATATGGCCCCTCAAACGGATCAGCTATTACCGTGTAGCCCCGCTGTAAAACTCTTTCGATGGTTGTGCCTAAAAATTTAGAGCCGGAAACAATAGAGTCGGCCATGCGGCCAACCGCCAGCTCTTGCTCTCCCACACCGTTGGCAATAGCAAAATTATCGTCGCAATAATCAACAACAATCGGCACTCCCCTACTCTTCATCCCCAGAGCAAGCTGATACTGTGCAGGACTAAACATTTTTGAGATAACAGCGACGCTATCACCTTCCAACTTCATGTTGGCAATTATGGACTCTACTGGAGCGTCTGCAGCTAGCTGGATTATTTCAACCTGATGTCCGGCCTTGGATAAAAATGTTGCTGGAATAAGCACCCGGTATCTAACGCTGGCAAGGGAGCTGAACATACCCTTGTCACTCTGCTCTACCCCTCCGCCTATTACGTAGTGAATCTTCATGAAATTTTAGGGGGAAAGAGCAATGTTATAAAGCGAGGTTTAGGTAGAGTGGTTTTTATAGAATATATTGTTTCTACCAAGTGTCCCAGAGGGGGCTTGGTAGAAACAATTTGCAATGCGGGATTAAAAAGAAAAAATGCTCTTCTTCTTGAAATAATAGTAACCACCAATAGCACCAATACCAAGGAGCAGCCATGGGTTGACAGCCCCAAGGCTGAAACCAAGTACCTTGCCGGACATTAAAGAGGCGGTCACAGATTTGGCTGACGTTCCCCCTGCCACAACCGTTGACTGCCCAGCACCTCCTGCCATGCCTCCAGCACCAACAGCAAGCTTGGTGGTTCCTGCGGCTGCGGCCCCTTTGCCAGCACCTGCAGCCGGCATTGTAGCTGCTGCAACTTTGGGAATTTTAAACTCCAAAACTCCCGGCCCAGTCACTGTCATCTGTTCTCCAGCAGGTACAACGGCAGTAATCTCATTTAATGGCATGGTATTCAACTCCTAACTATTTATAATGATATATTTACAGGCTACTAAAACGTCTCACCAGCTTCATTTTTTCTCTTGAGGTAACTGTATGCCCCAACACTGGTTGCAGCTAGCACACCAAGCATAAGCACCGGCCCCCAACCACCCATCCCCAAACCTAAACCAAGTTTCCAACCGGTTCCGTTCCAGACCACTCCGCTACTTCCAGAGGTTGCTGCAACAGTAGAGTTACTACTCAGAGCAGCTCCAGATTTTGCAACTACACCAGCCTCTTTAACTGTTACAGCTACCTTTGCGGTTTTTGCCGCTTCTGCAGTTTTTGCTACTTTAGCTGTTGAGGCTGCAGCTTTGGTTTTTGTTGCAACTGCTGCTCCTGCTGCTGCCTTTGCTACTGCACCATTTGCAGGTTGAAATAGCACCCAATTGCCAGCACCATTGCCCGCAACCATTGGAGCTTTAGCCATGGTATAACTCTTACCTACCATACCAGACAGGTTGCCGGTTCCGTTCTGAATTTGTAGTGCCACCAGATCCTTGCTTTGTACAACACCAGTCGCTGGTTTAAGAAACAACCAGTTGCTTGCTTTTGCTCCCAACACCGGAGATTTGATTACTGTAAAGCTTTTACCAGCCATTGCTGGAATTTGTGCTGCCTGTTTTGTCCCTTCAAGCTTCATCAACATTGAGGTTGAAGCGGCCGTTTTACCCTTAACAGCAGCACCGCCGACAGCAGCACCAGTAGCCGCAGCACTGCCACTTGGAGCTAAAACCAACCAGCTACTAGTGCCACCAACAACCGTCGGGCTGTTGCCAACGGTAAAAGTCTTGCCTACCAAACCGGATATCTCAGCAATCTGCCTTGTACCCTCTAGTTTGAGAGCAACACTCTTACCTCCAGCAGCGACTGGGGTTAAATATAGCAACTTACCCATGCCAGTTCCGGCCGAAGAGATTTTGCTAGCTACATAACTTTTACCTGCTAAGCCCGGTAGTATGGCAGATTGTGTTGCCCCAATTTTAAACATAACTGTCTGTGTAGCCATGATCTCTCCCTAATATATAAAACAGAAAATAGAGTATCAACTCCGTTGTGCTCTGTTAAACCCCCAAATTTTCTCTATCACGAATAAAATGTAACTTTAGCTAAATTTATACAATATTACAAGAATTTGTTTAAATAAAAGTTGGTTTCAACTATGTGCCAACAGCAGCCGGATCTGCTGATCTGAAAATAAAATATACAGCTCCCATAATACAGAGTGCTGCCCAGAGGTAGTCCAGCTTAAACGGCTGCTTCATATAAAATATGGCAAACGGTGCAAAAACCATCAGGGTGATAGCCTCTTGCAATATTTTTAGTTGCGGCAGGGTCAAGACCGTAAAGCCAACTCTATTGGCCGGAACCTGAAGTAGATACTCGAAAAGGGCGATCCCCCAGCTAATAAGTGCAGCAATATACCAGGGGCGATCACCAAGATGTTTAAGGTGGGCGTACCATGCAAAGGTCATGAAGATATTTGATAGAGCAAGCAATGTAACGGCAGTGATGGTTGGGGTCATTTAATCAAAATCCTTTGCATGCCGCCACATATCCCTTCAAGGAGTGGCAGCATCTCTTCTCTATTGTTTTGAGGAGAAACTTCTTGATTATCATAAAAACTGCGGCTGGAAGTGCGTGCTTTTAACTGCAGTTTCTAAGATTATGGGTTTTAGGCGCCAATCTATAGATATCAAAGAGTCCTGACCACAGCATCACCCTATAACAGGTAAAACCTACGACACTGGACATGACAGTTGCTGCACAAAACAAATACCGTACCTTGACTAACAATAATCCAGATTCAGGAGTTATTCGTACATCACTGTCACAACCTCTTGATTCACCTGGCAAATCAGAAAAAAGCCTCATCACCAACAAGGTGACTTCGAATTTTCCTGGTTCACCTGACAAACCAATATGTTATGCCATTAATGCACTCCCAACTGCCGAATCTAGGATAATGGCAACTTGGCGATTTTGTACTACAGGCTAAAATGTACAGCATGCTTTTCAAAAACCTACAAATCTTTTTTTTACACCAACTTAGGCTCTTTTTTCTCCGAAAATTGGCTATCTACTACTTCATCATCCCGAAATTGAGATTTATCCAACTCAACTTTCTCATCATCCAACAGATCAGTTATCGCCTTTCGCTCTCTTCTCCTTAGCAGAATACTTTTAATCAAGAGCAGGAGGATAATAACAATAAGAACCAAGGCTGCCTGGATATATCTCTCCTGATGCTTAATATCGGCAACACTCTTTTCAAGCCACGCAACGGCACTCTCAACTATCTCTTCAGGTTTAGACTTTGCCACAACCTTTGACACAACAGGCTCTTGGACTGGTTTAGCAACACTTTTTTTAATCTCTTTAGCAACAACAGGCTGTCTAGCAATTTTTGGAGCTTTTTGTTCAATACTTTTCTTGACTGCAACTACTGGGGCTTTTTTTTCTATAGGTTTCTTGACTGCAACTACCGGAGCAGGTTTTTCTGCTGCTTTATCGGCCTCAACTACCGGAGCAGGTTTTTCTGCTGCTTTATTGACCTCAACTACCGGAGCAGGTTTTTCTACTGCTTTATTGACCTCAACTACCGGAGCAGGTTTTTCTACTGCTTTATTGGCCTCAACAACCGGAGCCGGTTTTTCTACTGCTTTATTGGCCTCAACAACCGAAGCAGGTTTTTCTACTGCTTTATTGGCCTCAACAACCAGAGCAGGTTTTTCTACTGCTTTATTGGCCTCAACAACCAGAGCAGGTTTTTCTACTGCTTTATTGGCCTCAACAACTGGAGCAGGCTTTTTGTCAGCAACATCAGCCACAACCAGTTCACTCTCTGCCTCACCAGCCTCCATAATGAATAGAGTCTCTTTTAGCTTACCAGCTCTAAACTCTCCATAAACTACAGCACCAGAAGCAAAAGTCTTCTCTCCAGCACCATGTTGTAGACCATCCTTCCAATAACCAATATATTTTGTACCGTCAGGCCAGATAAACGTCCCTAAGCCGTTAAACTTATTATCAGCAAAAAAACCTTC
>JADFZU010000042.1 GCA_015232365.1 Magnetococcales bacterium
CCATCGAGGCTGAGTTTTCCATTCATGCGATTCTCCTCTCTTCGTTATCATCCTGATCGTCCAGTTCGGCCACCAGACTGTTAACCCCCTCTGCCCTGACATGGATCTCCATGGACTATGTGGTCATAATAACGCTATCCACCAGAAGGTGCAGAAGGCGGTTTTGCTCGATGGGGAAAAGTTCTTCCCAGATGGGATCGATCTTTTGCATGGCGGTTATTACCGTCCGTTCCTCAATGATGGGATCTGCTGCCGCTGCCGATTCACAGTCAGTTTGTGCTGCAATTTTCCGCTTTCAGAAGCAACCGCCCAACCAACCCCATTTAAAAACCTCCACAGGTCGATGGCCCGTAAGCCTTTGATTTCTGGAACCCCACAGATCTGTGGAGTTCGGTGTCAAAGTCCACAGCTTTTGGAGAATGTGGCAGAGAACGGAGAATATGGGGCGGAAATGGGGGCAAATGGAGAAGGGAGTAAAACAGGACCTGTCGCCGTAACTGTTGATTTTATTAACATGTCTCACAAAACAAAAAACCCCGAGTCCGTATGGACCCGAGGTTCTTCGTTTTGTAAATGGTGAGCCGTGATGGATTCGAACCATCGACCCGCTGATTAAAAGTCAACTGCTCTACCAACTGAGCTAACGGCCCATATCTCTCATTCCAAGAGAGCTACGGAATCTACCAAATTTATTTTTAAAAGGGAATGAACTATCTTCAAAAAATCTATTTTATTTTTAAACAACACGCTTGACACAAAAAAATTGAGCTCTTAGGATGAACGGATGATTACTAATTCAGGTTTCAGCCCAATCAGAGCTATTTATGCAAATGCACGTCTGGTAAAGCGTGCCAACAGCCCGTGGCATGTGGTTGAGATGACCTGAATTTACTAATACATATGTAACTGGTTATCTGTTCTATCAAAGCCCTGGGTTATCTGCTCAGGGCTTTTTTGTTTTTCCTGGATAGTTCATGAATCGATAATGTTATAGCTTAAAAATTTGCCTAACATAGAAAACTTTATTTGGCGTGCAGATTTTTTTGATACTGCAAAACATAAAAAATTTCTTTATGGGTTAAAGAACAGTAGAGAACATTTACCGGTTTATGAAAAATCCGTATTTTGAGTTTTATTATAAAACAGGGTGCAGAAAAATGGCTATATTATTTGCATTTATAGGAGTTGTAATTATCTGGGGCACAACTCCTCTCGCTCTTCAGTGGAGTATTGTAAATGTAAATATTCTCTTTGCAGTAATGTCCCGAATGGTTCTAGGTCTAATTGTCTGCCTGATAACCTATGGAGTGAGTCAAAATAGAATTCCTTTTCATAAAAAGGCTATCTTTACATATTTTTCTGGAGGCTTAGGTATTTTTGGTGCAATGGTCTCGACCTATTGGTCAGCACAATTTATTCCATCTGGCTGGATATCAGTGATATTTGGTTTAAGCACCATTGTAACAGGAGTTCTTGCATACTTTTGGCTAAATGAACCTTTTGGTCTGGAGCGCTGGATTGGGCTGTTCTTTGGTATACTTGGGCTGGCAATTATTTTTATCCATAGCAGTAGCAGCGGTTCCCATCAGGCGACACTTGGAATTTTGGGAATACTCTCTGCTGTTATCATATATACTATTAGCACCGTTGCAGTAAAAAGGTTTGGTAGTGATTTACCGGCAATGGCAACTACTACCGGCTCTCTAATGGTGGCTGTGCCATGTTTTATTCTGGCCTGGATGCTGGATGGTGGTCAATGGCCCGAGGTTATGACAATCAAAGTTGCCGGTTCAATTATATACCTTGGTATTATTGGTAGTGTGGTAGGTTTTGCACTCTACTATTTTATACTGAAAAATATTGATGCCAGCAAAGCTATGTTGACCACACTTCTGGCTCCAGTGGTTGCTCTATATCTAGGGACAACACTAAATGGCGAGATTATCAACGCAAGAGTTCTACTGGGGACCGGAATGATTCTCACCGGGCTTGCTGCCTATCAGTGGGGAAAACCGCTCATAAACAGGCTTCAAGGAGCTAAATAAAGATTTTATGGGTTAAAAAGCCAGCCTGGATATTTATCACTTATCCGGGCTGGAACCAATAAAATATTTTTCTTTAATGGATTGTCATACTTTTAACAATATCCAAAGTAGTAATCTGAGCCTGCTCTATCTCCTCTGGAGATAGTTGAGATGCTACAAAATCTCTCACCTGGCGAACCTCCTTCTGCCTATCTTCAGGAACCTGCTGCAGAGCTAGACTTATCCATATATAGGCTTTTTCCAGGTTTCTCTCTACACCCAACCCCTCAAAATAGAGTGCACCCAAACTATACTGAGAACGTGGGTCACCCTGCATGGCGGCCTTAGTAAACCAGTGGGCTGCTTCAATACTATCTGCGGCCAACTCTTCGCCTTGAAGGTAGATTGTCCCAAGATTGTGCTGAGCCGTTACAAGCCCCTGCTCTGCTGCCTGCCTAAACCAGTTAATTGCCTCGGCTATATTTTTCTCTACACCCTGGCCATTTAAAAACATTGCTCCCAGGTTGTGCTGGGCTTTAGCGTTGCCCTGCTTAGCCAAATCTTTGATAATCTTCACATCTTCCTGTGAGAACTGGTTGTTATCTCTACTCATAATTTACTCTCTTTACTAAAAATTTAGACTATTTCATCAATATTATAGAATCTTCTCTTTTATTACAATTAGATAGAAGCATAAAAGCTAAAAAACCGCAAGCTTTCTACTGGTAACAACTTGCTAAAATGTGGCTGTGGTTGCAACATGTTCTAATGTTATTTATAAATGCTTAAACCTAGATTTGGCAGTTTAGCATGCATTAGTGGCACAACATATTGCTTCATATGGTGGAGTAGAAATAATCAAATTCACCTTGTTTATGGCGGGGGTTTTTGTTGTTTTCCCAGCTAATCAATAACTTGCACCATAGAAGCAGGAACAACTGCAGAATCTATATTACAAAGATCGGGAGATGCCAAGATGGGAGCAGTTAGTGCAAGAGTAAAGCTGATTGAGGGTATGCAGATGTTGGGAGAGTCCGGCTCTGGCCATACAATTGTTATGGACGCTGGAGAGTCTGTTGGCGGCAGAGATATGGGCATTCGTCCTATGGAGTTACTCCTGATAGGTATGGGCGGCTGTGCCAGTATTGATGTTTTAAACATATTGCGTAAAGGCAGACACAAGGTCAGTGACTGTGTTGCAGAGATCAAAGGTCTGCGTGCTGAAACTGAGCCAAAAGTTTACACGGAAATTAGCATTGAGTTCACCGTTACAGGAACGGATATTCCAGCAAAAGCAGTTGAGAGAGCTATTCAGCTTTCTGAAGAAAAATACTGCTCAGCCTCAGCAATGCTTGGCAAAACGGCTCAGATTAAATCCTCATATAAGATTGTGGAGAGATAACCATGTACAATGGTAGATTTAGTACCATCTCCCTACCTCTGTTATTCCTACTACTGCTTTGCAACATTTTTAGCCCTAGAATAGCAACAGCTCAAGCTGAAACCATGCTAGCAGGTGCTGACTACGATCCTATAACCCCACCTGTACCACAAACTGGTGATAAACCGGCTGTTGTTGAGGTGTTCAACTTCAAATGCCCGCACTGTTTCACTCTTCACCCCTATATGGATAGCTGGAGTGAAAAGAATCACGATAAATATGATATAGCATCCATACCAGTTTTCTGGGGCAAACAGACCGATATGCCTGTTAGAGCCTTTTATGCTGCTGAGTTTCTTGGTAAAGGTGCTTTAATGAAAGATGCTATTTTCAAAGCCAATTTTGAACATTCCGTTAACATTGAAAGTGCTGATGAGTTGGGGTTTCTTGCTGAAGAGGCCGGCTTAAACCCAGAGAAATTTAAAAGCTACCTTAACTCTTTCGGAGTTTCAGCAAAAATTGCTCAGGCAAAAGTAGAACAAAGAAAATATGGCGTTCACTCTACACCAACGTTGGTAGTCAACGGCAAATATAGAGTATCATTTGGCAAGCATGCCAATGGTGATCATATAAGACTGTTCAAAATTGTTGAGACACTTGCTGCACAATGAAACTGCTTGTTCCGGTAAAGATGGTCCCCAATCCAACGCTACCAGTTCGCTTAAGTCGAGAGACCAAAAAGCACCAACCAGATATTGACCATATCCCCCTGATTATCAACCCGTTTGATGAAATTGCCTTGGAAGAGGCGGTTTTACTCCGGGAAGCTAAGATTGCTGATCAAGTTATAGCTCTATCAATTGGTCCTGAAAGTTGGGATGGTGAATTACGTACAGCATTGGCATTAGGGGCTGACAGGGCTGTTCGCATTAACAGCAACAGCCTTATATCACAATTATCTATAGCCAAATGCCTGAAAGAGTATGCTATCAAAGAGTCTATTGAGCTTATTATTTGCGGACGTCAAGGAGTTGATCTTGACCGTGGAACCATAGGCCCTATGACAGCAGCACTTCTTGGCTGGGGACAGGCTACCTTTGTCTCCAAGCTGAAGATTAGTGATAGAGTTATCAGCATTACCAGAGAAGTTGATGGCGGCCAAGAGGAGATAGTCTTGCCTCTGCCAGCAGTTATCACCACCGAACTCGGCCTTAACACCCCACGGTACGCCAGTCTTCCAAGTATAATGCAGGCAAGGCGCAAACCGTTAGAACAGCTATCAGCTCAGGAGTTAGGGCTTGAGTTGGAAAATGACATCATGGTTGATCAATATTTAGAACCCCCGCCACGGCCTCCTGTAATCAGGCTAAATAGTGTCGGAGAGCTTAAAGATATATTAACCCAGAAGGGCTTTTTGTCGTGAAGGTACTGCTAATAGCTGGTGACCGCTTGGGAGAGTATGATCCACTGACAGCCAACGGAGTAACTGCTGGGTTGCAGTTTGGCGAGGTAACTATTTTAGCTGCTGGTCCCAACGCCCAGAACAAAGCTCAACAAGCTGCCCAAATACCTGGTGTAAACAGAGTATTTTTGGCAACCCACCCTGCTCTGCAAAGCCTTGCTGTTGAGAATCTATCCCTTCTTATTCACCACCTTACGCCATCTTTTGATGTTATAATCGGACTAACGTCAACTTTTGGCAGCGACCTTATACCAAGAGCAGCAGCCCTGGCAAACTGTTCTCCAGTTACCGGAGTTTCGGCCATTTTAGATAGGCATACAGTAATACGTCCTATCCATGCAGGAGCTGTTTTAGCCGCTATCTCCCTAGCAAAAACCCCGATTTTTCTAACCATTCGCCCCAGTGCTTTTATAGCAGCAACCACTTCACAGCAAGGCAAGCCAACCCCTATCACCGCTATAGACCAAGGTTTTGAGAGCAATCTTTCTCAACATATAAAACATAGTCCATCAACTAATTCTCGCCCTGACCCTGTATCAGCCAGAGTGGTGGTGGCAGGTGGTGGTGGAATGCACGCCGGTGGTAGCTTTGAGTTGGTAGAAAAACTTGCTGACCGGATGGGGGCCGGAGTTGGAGCCAGCCGGACCGCTGTCGACATGGGGTTGGCAAGTAACGACATGCAGATTGGTCAAACAGGCAGGGTTATAGCACCAGAGATATATATAGGTTTGGGAATCTCTGGTGCTATACAACATTTAGCAGGCATCAAGGATGCGAGAATGATTGTCTCAATAAACAACGATGCCAACGCACCTTTGCATGGTGCAGCAGACTACGCCCTAACTGCAGATATTTTTACCGCAGTTCCAGAACTGCTAAAAAAATAAACTACTTAAGCCAAGGAAAAGCGGTGCTGGCAAAAGCATCCCAACGTTTATCAAGCTCTCCACGCACCTCTTCATACTCTCTGGCCCGCCAGCCTATTGAGGCCCCAGCATACTGATTGGTATCAGAATCATCCACACCATCAAGCAGCCCCTCAACCAAGCCAGGCATAACAGAAACATCGTTCATTGTTCCAAGAAGCCCTTGAAGGCTTTTTAGATGGGTGTTGAAGTTGGCCATACTGGAAGCGTCAAACAGAGAAGAGAAAAAATCAGTAGCGTAACGAAGTTTTTTACCTTCAATACGCAACTGATGCAACTCTTCACTGGTCATATTGTGTTTATCTTCTCCGGTCTGCAACACTTTCGTTACCCGCTTGTTCAAGACTTTAGCTGCATAGATACGGATACTGGTATTTAATTTGGAACGAACAGTAGATGGCATATCTTCTTGAAACCAGCCGCAATTTGTAAGCCATGCATCAAAATCACTGACAAAACGCTTGTAACGCTCACTATCAAACATAGCTCTTACTCTTTCATAGGCTTTAGCCTGGTGTTCAACAGCTATTGCCTTGAATTTTACCTCACCTGCTTCCAGAGGAATTTTACCTGACATCTGGTTTAGACCTTCATCAATAAAAACATCAAGATCTCTGGCTGGACCTAGCTCGCTGGCAATCCAACGCATCTCATTTCCCCATGGATCGGTAATCTCTCTGGGAATGGCTTTACGAAACAGCACCAAAGCGGAGCGCATCCGGCGGAAAGCAACACGCACTTGGTGTACCCCTTCAATATCGTCACCAGCATAGGCAACATCAGCCCAGCTCAACATATATTCCAGGTTGTGGCGGAGAATTACTCCAAAAGCTTCACTGATGGTCTGGTTGGCATTTATTGCAGCAGAACTTTTTTTCAAAGGTTTTTTCATGAATTTCCTCACTATTTATATAATATCCACGAGATTTTAACTCTACTTCTGCTAATTTGTCCACCAACAACCACGCAAAAATACTATAAAATAATTATTCACTGGAAATGTCCCTTAATAATACCAGTATACTTATGTAAATTAAGTGTATAGTACAAAGTTATGCACATGTACAGCCAGCTGATGAGACATTTTCATAGACATATGAGAAAAAAAAGCATAATCTCGATAGGTTATTAGTCGTGATACTCAGAGAGAATGCATAGCAACTCTTTTTTTGGATAATTAATCAATATTTACATAATAATGTAGGAGAAGAAGTATGTCATCAAAGAAAAAGAAAACCCCTTCATCTGCGGATCATATTGTTCTTGGTCGTGGCAGTGCCTCTGCACAACAGGCTGCTCGTCCACGGGTAAAAAAAATGAAGACAAAGGATTACGAAGCAGTTCTATACCCAATACTGAATGTTGAACTGCTAAAAATGCAGAGCTGGGTCAAAGAAAATGGTCACCGTATCATCTGTATCTTTGAGGGACGTGACGCATCAGGAAAAGGTGGAACAATTAAACGTTTCATCGAACATTTAAATCCTCGTGGCTGCCGGGTTGTCGCTCTTGACAAACCAACCGACAAAGAGCGTACCCAGTGGTATTTCCAACGTTATGTCCAACACCTGCCATCTGCTGGTGAGATCACCCTATTTGATCGTAGCTGGTACAACCGCTCTGGTGTTGAGCGGGTTATGGGATTCTGCTCAAAAGATGAAGTCCGTGAGTTTCTTCGTTCAGTGCCTGAGTTTGAAAGAATGCTGGTCAACTCCGGCATTATCCTCTTCAAGTTTTACTTTTCAGTGAGTAAAGAAGAGCAGTTGCACCGTTTCAACAAACGCATGGTTGACCCACTTAAACAGTGGAAACTAAGTCCAGTTGACAAAGAGTCCCAAGACAAGTGGGAAGATTACACCAAAGCTAAAGAAGATACCTTTTTCTACTCTTCAACAGCAGAATGTCCTTGGACAATCATCAAATCCGATGATAAAAAGCGGGCAAGAATCAACAGCATGAAATATTTTCTAAGCAAGCTTGATTATAAAGGTAAAGACAAAAAAATGATGGATTACGATCCAAGGATCGTTCGTACAGTTCAAGAGGAGATCGGTATCGACTGATCACCATTTCAAAACAGGATTATAACCGGACTAATAAGAGGCTGCTGGCATTCCACTAGCAGCCTCTTCGGTTCAGGAGCTTGGAACATATAATTAAATAAAGTTATCTGTCTCAACCCCTAACCCCTCATTAAAATTTTGACCACGAGGGTCAGCTCATGGAACTTATAACCAATACCATGGCAGGAACCGATCCTGAGATTATTTTCAGAATCATACTGCAGATAGTTTTTCTGGTCGCTTCGGCTTTTTTTTCTGGGTCTGAAACGGCACTGTTTTCTCTTAGTCGCATGGATTTGCAAAAGCTACGCAATAGCCGAAATCCACAGTCTGACAAAATTCACGAGCTTCTAGACGAACCCCGTCGCCTTATTATTTCAATCCTCTGTGGCAATGAGCTGGTTAATATCGCCTCTACTGCCAACATGGCGGCTCTAATGATCATCTTGGTTGGTGACGCCGATGCCGGGTGGCTAAACATTGTCATCATGGTTCCACTGCTGCTGCTGGTTGGCGAGGTTACACCAAAAACCTTTGCTGTAACCTTTCCCATTAAATTTTCTGCAAACTTTTCAGCCATCTTGCTACCAAAATGGATCACACTGATTACACCTCTGCGTGAGGCTGTGCGTTTTGTTGCTGACAGGGTCACTACGATGATCGTTGGTGAGCAGGTTGAAGAGGAGAACATTCTACAACGAGATGAGTTTCGCACTTTGCTTGCTGAAGGTGAAGAGACTGGAATTATTGATGCTACAGAACGGGTCTTGATTGACAATATGCTTGAGGCAGCAGAGACCGAAATCGCCAACATCATGACTCCGAGAACCCGTATCACCTTTTTAGATGCAGATATGCCTCTCCCAGAGCTGATTGCTGAATTTAAAAAGACCCAACACCCTCGTGTACCAATTGTTCGTGGCAACCGGGATAATATTCTAGGCTTTCTCCACTCTGAAGATATCCTTCGCTATATCCGCAAAGGCGAGGATTTTACCACTCTGCACATTGATGACATTCTCCGCCCTGCCCATTTTGTTCCACCAACTAAAAAAGTTGATGAAATGTTTGAGTATTTCCGCCACCATAATACACGGGCAGCGATTCTGCTAGGAGAGTATGGCGGAGTTCACGGTATGGTAACCATGAAAGATGTTCTCACCTTCTTGTTTGGAGAGATCTCCGGAACTGTTCGTGGACAGGAACTCTACGAAGAGGAAGATGACAACATTTACACTGTTCCAGCAGATATGCGTTTGGCAGACTTTAACAACCTGACCAATTTTAATGTTGAAGATGCCATGATGACAACAGTAGGCGGGGTAGCTTTTCGTCTATTTGACAGCCTGCCAAGGGTTGGCGACACTACCAATAACGATAATGGAATCCGCTTTACAGTCTTAGCTATGGATGGTCTTCGTATTAAAACCTTGCGAGTTGAATTTACACGAAATGACCAAAGAGGGTCTGAACAATTTTCAGCAGCCCATCCAGAGGTAGAGAAAAGCAAAAAAATTAAAGAAGAAACTGACAACCAACAGACTATAAACGTGGAGAGTTGAGATAATGGAACTACTAATTCAACTCATTGTTATTATTATTTTTCTAGTTCTAAAAGGATTTTTCTCAGGCTCTGAGATAGCCATGGTCAACTGTGACAAAATCAAAATGCGTCACAAAGCCAAAATGGGAGATAAAGGTGCTGGGCTGGTACTGAAGCTTTTTAAAACTCCTGATGTAATTTTAGGAACTACACTGGTTGGAACAAACATTGCCACAGTTACCATATCCACCATGGCAGCCCTGATGTTCATTGACCTGTTTGGTCCCCGTGGCGACATGATGTCTGTCCTGATTTTTACCCCGTTTCTATTGATTTTAGGTGAGATTGTTCCGAAAAGTGTCTATCAGCAAAAAGCTGACCTAATGGCCCCGTACATTATTTATGGCCTGAGATTCTTCTCTCTTCTGTTTTTCCCGGTGATTTTTGTCTTCAGCAGGGTAGCCCGTCTCGCTACCAAACTGGTTGGCGGAGGTAGTGGCACTCAATCTGGGTTTATTACCCGTGAAGAGATTCGCATGTTACTTGAAATGTCAGACAACAGTACAAGCAATATAACCCGTGGTTTTGATAAGACCAAAGTACGCCGGATTATCAGATTTGCTGAGACTACTGTTGGCGAAGCGATGATACCCTTAGCTGAAGTGGCAGGACTGGAAGAGAAAACATTGATGGCTGATGCAATGGACTGTGTCTGGAGCAAAGGTTTTAACCGGCTCCCAATATTCAGGGACAACCAAACCAACGTAATTGGTGTGTTGACCCTCAACACTTGGGACTTGATGGACAAGGATATTGCCAACAAACAAATTTCTGAGTTTATCCAGGAACCTCTCTACATATCAGCCAAGCAGACTATTGACCAAACCCTGCCAACAATGCAACATCGCCTTGACCATATGGGAATTGTTGTTGACGAATTCGGTTCAGCTATTGGTATACTGACCATGGAAGATGTTTTTGAAGAGGTGGTTGGTGAGATTGATGTAGGCTATGATTTTGATGAGTATCATCCCAAACGCAACAAAACAGTAATGGAACAAGAGGGAGAAGACGAATATATAGTTGATGGCAGAACACCAATGTCACAAATAAACGATACTCTGCACACTCATTTTCAGTTGGGCGATGCCCACACGGTAGCTGGTTTGATATTAAATAGGTTACGCACCATTCCCAAAGAGGGGGCTTCTATAGTAGAACAGGATTATAAATTTACTGTTAGTCAAGCTGATAGCCGTACCATATCCAAAGTCCACATCCAGAGAGTTTGATTTAAAAGGGAATAATAAAACATGGCAAATGATACCTTGAAAATTATCCAATCAATTGTTGGTGCTGATCTATATGCAACCAAAACCAGCAGTGATACAAAATTACCTGCAAAGACCCCCTTAGTAACCATCTCCCGTTTTTATGGGGCTAGAAG
Source organism: Magnetococcales bacterium (assembly GCA_015232365.1). Taxonomy (GTDB): domain Bacteria; phylum Pseudomonadota; class Magnetococcia; order Magnetococcales; family JADFYX01. The sequence goes on from JADFZU010000042.1 coordinate 10,847, forward strand.
TGGCGATGTGTCCCGATTGCTTGCCGAACGTCTGGGAGTCCAGTTCTATGACAAAGAGCTGCTCAAAGCTATCGTCAAAGATGCTAAAGCCGACAAACATCTACTCTCACGCCTAGATGAACGGGTATCCAGTTTGGCTAATGAGTTTGTCCACTCATTCTTTTCAAAAAAGAGTACAAACAGAGACTCTTTTTTGCGCTATATGGCTAAGGTTATTCTTAACATTGGACCATCAGGTGGAGTCATTATTGGGCGTGGTGCACATATTATTCTACCTGAAGACAAAACCTTCCGTGTTCGTCTTGAAGGGTCAATGAAAGCGTGTGTCAAACGTATCGCCGAACGTAAATCAGTAAAAAAGTCCAAAGCCGAAAAGATGATTAAAAAGATCAACAAAGAGCGTATGAATTTTCAAAAAGATCTTCAAAAACGGTATCCATCACGTATTGATGGATATGATATAACCCTTAATACCGATACTTTCTCACCGGAGCAGTGTGTAGATATTATTACTGATGCGATGGATAAAGTTGGTTTTAAAATTCCACAACGACCAAAAAAATAAGTAAACAACCTCAAGCAAAGGCGATCTAATGGCCGAAGAAACCGGTAATGAAGAGTCAGCAGAAAAGGCAGAGTCACCTGCTGCGGCAAAACAGCCGAGCAAAATCCTCCCATTTGTCTTCTTAGCTATTCTGATAGGTGGGTTGGGGTTTGCATTTGTCTATATGGATGAAAAAGTTCAAATTAATATTAAAAAGCTGGACCGGGTCTGGGCTGATAAACAGGTTGATCTTGTTGGTATGGCCCGGCAGAGAATGTATGACACCAGCCAGAGCCACTTACAGACTGAAATGATGGATCGTTGGAGGCAAGACCCATATACACAAGGTGATAAACCGGTTAAATAGAGCCATGCTTACCAGTTCCAAGAACGCTGTTCGTATTAAAATGTGTGGCTTTACCAATAGAGCAGATTTGCAAGTTGCTGTTCAGGCTGGTGTGGATGCAGTTGGGTTTGTCTTCTACCCCCCTTCACCACGTGGGGTAACCATTGAGCAGGCTGCTGAGTTGACCTCTGAGCTACCTCCATTTGTCACTGTAACAGGACTTTTTGTTAACGCCACCCGACATGAGATTGAAAACACCTGTTCCAAAGTGCGACTGGACCTTATTCAGCTCCATGGCGATGAACTACCTTCTGACTGTATTGATCTACCAAGGCGTGCTATAAAAGCAGTACGAGTAAAAAGCAGTGATGATCTGCTAGAACTGGAAAAGTACCGGGTTTCGGGTCTACTACTAGACGCAAAGGTAAAAGGCATTTATGGTGGCAGTGGAGAATCGTTTGACTGGTCGCTGCTTGCTGAGTATCATGCCCCTGCCCCGCTTATTTTAGCTGGCGGGCTAGACCCGGATAATGTGGCAGATGCTATTAGACAGGTGCAGCCTTACGCTGTTGATGTCTCAACCGGTATTGAATCAGCACCAGGAAGAAAAGATCCAAAAAAAATTGTTCGTTTTATCAATGAAGTAAGGCAATGCCTAAGTTCCACATAAATTAATAGAGTCTCTCCATGAACTGGATTACACAACTTATCAAGCCGAAAATCAAAGACAATGTCCGCCGGATTCAAACTCCGGAGGGGCTCTGGACGAAGTGCGAACCATGTGGGAAGGCACTATTTCAAAAAGAGCTGCAGACAAACCTTCATGTCTGTCCACACTGCAACAACCATCTTAGGGTTTCCGGTAATGACCGTATTAACATCACTCTGGATAAAGATAACCGCCATGAGCTGTTTGCCGGAATGCATCCTAGTGATCCCCTAAAATTTAAAGACCGCAAAAGATATAAAGACCGGATTAAAGAGGCCAAGAAACAGACGGGAACCAACGATGCTGTCCGAGTTTTCAAAGGCACGATAAACTCAGTTCCAGCTATTGTAACAGCCTTTGATTTTAAATTTCTTGGCGGCTCCATGGGATCTGTAGCAGGGGCAAAAGTTGCTCAAGGTGCACTGGCAGCAGTAGAAAACAACTGTGGATATGTGGTCTTTTCTGCCTCTGGAGGAGCTAGGATGCAAGAGGGTATACTCTCCCTGATGCAGATGGCAAAAACTTCAGCAGCTCTAACCAAGCTAGAGGCTGCTGGCCTGCCTTTCATCTCTGTTCTTACCGATCCGACAACAGGTGGAGTGACCGCCTCATTTGCTATGCTTGGCGACCTTATTCTTGCTGAACCCAACGCTCTTATCTGTTTTGCCGGCCCAAGAGTTATTGAACAGACTGTCCGTCAGACCCTGCCAAAAGGGTTTCAGCGCAGTGAGTACCTACTGGAACATGGATTTATAGATCAAATATGCCACCGCCATCAAATCAAGGATACAATTTCTGACTTGCTCTCGCGGCTTACCCATACTAATCCTTCAACTTCCGATGAGCAGTTACAGTTACCACTAAGCATGGAACAACCATAAGCACCATGCACTTTTCAAAATGTCCGGGAAACTAGAAACACTACTCCGCCAAGCCCAAGAGCATGAGACTGGTGGTATAGTGTTGGGGCTTGCCCGTGTTCAACAGCTTCTAAAGGCTTTAGGCAACCCGCAGCAAAATCTGCAAATAATCCACATAGCAGGAACCAATGGCAAAGGGTCAGTTGCTGCTTTTCTTGATGCAATTCTCCGCCAGGCTGGAGTTAGAGTTGGTCTTTATACATCACCACATTTAATCCGCTTTAACGAGCGTATACAGATAGATTCAGAGCAGATCTCCAACAGTGAACTATGCCAGATTTTAGAACGGGTGTTGCAAATTTGCCGTCAAGAGAAGATCCCAGCAACTTTTTTTGAAATTACTACAGCAGTAGCTCTCTGTTATTTTTCCTATCAAGGTTTGGCAGCGGATAGCAAAAACCCCGGCATTGTTATTCTTGAAACCGGACTTGGAGGTCGTCTTGATGCTACCAACTGTGTCTCTCCCCTACTCTGCCTGATTACAGCAATTGGCCATGATCATGAAGACTTTCTCGGCAATACAGTTGCACAAATTAGCAAAGAGAAAGCCGGAATTTTAAAACAAGATACCCCTGCAGCAGCAGCCCCAGATAGTGTAGAGGCAGCTACAATTATTCAGCAACATGCCAAAACTATCGGTTGTAATATTGATTTTTTGGGAGAGGAGTTTTTCTTTAACAAGGATTTGCAAGCAAATAATAGTTGGCAATTTCATGATCAATATGGAACCATCCAACTAACAAAACCAGGTTTAGCTGGTGACCACCAGTACAGTAACTGTGCTTTAGCGATAGCCGGCATACGGATTTTAAGCAGACTAGGCTGGAACATCCCAGAACAGGCTATCCAGCAAGGAGTTGGAGCGGTTGTGTGGCCGGGGCGTTTACAGTGGATTCACAACTCAACCCACCCCATACTCATAGATGGTGCACACAATATTCACGCTGCGACAATTTTGGTAAACTATCTCAACTCAATAACCGATAAGCCCGATAGGTTTAGCCTGATTTTTGCGGCCTTGAAAAATAAAAATTGTCACGCAATTGCCAAGATATTGGCTCCGTTAGTAGACCGGGTATGGACAATTTCTGTTGGTGGTGAAAGAGGGATGGAAGCTAGCCTTTTAGCCAATATATGGCGAAATCTTGGTAAAGAGGCTACCCCCTGCACCACGGCTATTGCAGCCCTTGAAATGGCTAGAGAGCACTCCAAGCCTAATCAGATAATATTGGTTGCAGGTTCACTATATCTGGTGGGAGAGGTGCAATCTCTGCTATAATGGGCGGATTATGCTAAAAATTAAAATATAGCTCTAAATAAAAGTATAAAGAATCGACTAGTGACAGACCTCCTAAGTCCTAGCCGAAACAAAAAGAGTAGGAGAAAAACCGATGGTTACAACAGACCCTTTTTTTCCAAAAAAAGCTGCCAAACTCAAAAAAACACGAGGGATTCTCTCTGCCTTGTGTATAGTCATAACTGCATCAGCAGCTAGCCAACTCCACTCTGCCGACCTACCTATAGATATAGATGCCGACAAACTTAACATTGATAATGCAACCCAGGATATGGTGGCTTCAGGAAATGTTGTAGTCGAGCAAAAAGGCATGTTCAAGCTGCAAGCAGATTCTGCCAGGTACCACGGTGAAGAGAATGTTATCACTGCCGATGGCTCAATCAAGCTTAGCCATAAAGGTGATAAGTTTCTTGGTGATAAAATCCGCCTTAACATTAGCACCAACCAAGGCGAAATGGATAATGTCACCATAGATTTAGCTGGTCCTGGCGGGCGTGGTGGAGCACAAAAAATAGAGTTGACAGGTGAAAAAAACCTGGAGATGACCGATGGCTGGTATACCAACTGTGATTGTGAAGATCCACCATGGCATCTATCAGCGAAAAAAATCTCTGTTGACAATAAAGCCAACAGGGTTATCGCCAAGGGGGTAAAACTCAATATTAAAGATACTCCTGTAGCTTATTTCCCTTGGTGGAGCCAACCGTTAAGACAAGAACGCTCAAGTGGCTTTCTCACGCCATCCATTCGCTTTTCCGGCAGTAACGGATCAGAACTGGAGACCCCGTATTTCTGGAACATTGCCCCAGACAAGGATATGACAGTTGCTCTGCGTGGCATTACCAAGCGTGGACTTATGGGTAAGGTTGAATACCGTTATATTGGCCTGGGTTATGAAGGACAGTTCAGCACCAACCAGATTTTCGACACTAAAGATGATCAATTTCGTGGCCTGACAACCTTCTCCCATGAGCACAGAGTTGGTGGCTGGGACTTTTCAGCAGGTGGAGAGTACAGCAAAACTCGCGACTTTATTAATGATTTTGAGCAGGATCTTGTTGATGAAAGTGCAAAACGTTTAGAATCACATCTATCAATAGACCGGCAGTGGATAAATCAGAACGGTTATTCTGATGCCCAGGCAGGAATGCTCTGGTATCAAGATCTTGAAAAGAGCAATGATGATGTTACCATCCAGAGTCTCCCTTATATCTATCTATCTGATAACCGCCCCATATCTGGCAAAGACGATGGGCGGCGCTGGCGACTGCAAAGTGATGCCAAAATTGATAGTTTCTACCAAAGCTCTGGAGATGCAGTACAGCGGCTGGATCTAGCCCCAACCGTACGTTATAACAGACCTTTGGATATAGGCAACTTCAGTGCACAAGCTGGAGTCCGTGAAACCGCATATCTTATTCAGGGCGATCCAAACCAATCCGGCAATGATCACGACAGTACTGAACACCGTGAAGCATCCATGCTAAGTTTCCGGCTGGACACACAGTTAAGCAAACACCTTTCAGATACCACACAGCACACAATTGAGCCGTCAATTGAGTATGTAGTCAACGCCTCAACCGACCAAGGAAAACTACCAAACTACGACTCAACCCTGCGTAATTTCAACACCTCCAACCTTTTTGTGACTGATCAATACTCAGGTAGTGACCGCATCAGTAACGGTCAATGGATCAGCTACGGCATCACATCCCGCCTGATCAGCTTGGTGCCAGACGACTCATTAATGGAGACGGCGACCTTTAAAATTGGTCAACGCTGGGCCCCTTCAGGGGACAGAGAGTATCAGAACGATAAAGCCACCTCTAGCATTGTCAGCAGCCTGGATCTAAGTTTTACCGGTGGCTGGTCTGCCCATGCCAATAATCGCTATGATCCCCATGAAGAGGAGATCAACCGAACAGACGCTGAAATTATCTATACAAAAGCAAACCGTGACCGTGCATCTTTAGGTTATCATTATAATCAGCCAAGTACCCTGGCACTAGCAGAAGATGGTAGTGAAAAAATGGAAGATATCACACTATCATCTCTACTCCACCTCTCTGACGAGTGGTTATATACGCAGACAGCCAACTATTCATTAGAATCAAGCCGGATTAAAAGCTGGGAATCCAGCATGGAATATATTGCTAGTTGCTGGTCCCTTGGCTTGAAAGTAGGCCGCAACCTTTCTGCAGACGTTGCTAATGATGACTATAACGGCAGCTATTTTGGTTTAATTTTTAGCCTAAAAGGGCTAGGTGGATACGGCAAATAGGACTGTTATAAATGCTCAACCTTAACATATCAAACACTTTGCGTTTTCAACTCCTGGCACTGCTTATACTCTTTCCGACAGTTGGTTTTGCTGCACCTCTCGATCGTATTGTTGCCATAGTTGAAGCACAAAATGTTACAGAAAAAAGCATAAAAACCAGAATCATAACCCAGTCAGAGGTTAATGATGTCGCCAATATTATAGCCTCTCGCCTTAAAAAATCTGGAACCAACATCGATTATGCCAAAATTGCAAAAAATGCACTTGATGATCTGGTCATTAACGCTTTAAAAGAGCAGAAGGCTGAGCAGCTATCAATAACAGTTACTGAAAAAGATATTACCAATCTGATGAGAAATGTTGAACGTAATAATAAATTGGCCCCAGGGTCACTAATTCAAGTACTTATGAAACAAGGGATCAACCCTGATATATATCGAGATCAACTAAGTAAAAATTTATTGGATAGCCGCTTGATAAACCGGGTAATCAAACCTCTGGTTACTGTTTCTGAAGAAGAGATCAAAAGCCTCTATCAAAAAACATCCGGTGAACTGGCTGGCGAGGAGCAGGTTCGCCTTGGGCAAATATTGATTGCTATTCCCAAGTCAAGTTCAGAAAATACAATCAATCAGGCATCCAAGCGTGCCCAAGAACTGAGGACTCGCCTGATAAATGGTGAAAACATTGCAACTCTAGCCAGACGATATTCCGACGATTCGAGCAGTTCAAAAGGTGGAGATATGGGTTGGTTCAAACGTGGCCAACTGATCTCTGTAGTTGATAACGCCATTTTCAACCTTGATAAAGGTGGTGTTACAGCTCCCATCCGCTCACCACAAGGTATACATATTTTTATTGTTACCGATAAACGTTTTGTCAAACCTACACATAATGAGTCTTTGAAATACCGAGTAAAAGCCAGGCATATTCTTCGAGCAGCAACCGAAAATAAAGATAACCAGCAACTTTTTAATGAAATTTCACAGATTAGAAAAGAGCTTCAAGATAGCAAAGGATCTTTTGCCGACTTTGCAAAAAAGTATTCTCAAGACGGCTCCGCTAAAGATGGTGGTAATCTGGGCTGGTTTACCGAGGGTATGATGGTTGCTGAATTTGAAAAAGCAGCCTTTGCCTTGAAAGTTAATGAAGTTAGTCTGCCGGTCAAAACCAGGTTTGGTTGGCATTTGATTGTCTTAGATGAAAAACAGGTTCTCGACTCAGAATCCTACGCCGCAAAGCGTAAGAAACTTGAAGAGCAAATAAGACAATCAAAAACAAAGCTCCTCTACAAGCAGTGGCTACGTGATCTTCGTGCCAGTGCATTTATCGAATATCGATGATCGCCATCACCCAGGGAGATCCCCATGGGGTCGGACCAGAGGTGACAATCAAAGGCTTTTCTCCTACACCTCGCCGGATACATATTGGAGAGAGTGCTCTTTACAAAAAGTGTGCTAAATCTCTTGGATACTCTATCCCAATGCAGGAAGTTTCGACAGTAAAAGAGGCAGAGGCCCTTCCTGCAGACGTTTTTGCCATTCTACCACCACCAGCAAAGAGTAGTAGTTCACCATTTGCTAAAGATGCAATTACCACTATACAGAGCATAAGTTTTGCCTGCCAACTAGCTGTAACCGGGCAGGTCCAGGCCATGGTAACACCTCCAATAAATAAAGCCGTTATCCATAAAGCAGGGTATAATTTCCCTGGTCACACTGAAATGTTGGCTGAATATACAAAAACAGAACATCCCGTTATGATGTTGGCAACAAAAGGGCTTAAAGTCGTACCAGCTACTATTCACCAAGCGTTATCAGAGGTCTCCAAAACCCTGACCAGTGAGCTGTTGGAACAGATTATTCGCACTACAGCAACAGCAATGCAGAGAGATTTTGCTATCGCTAAACCTAGGATAACTGTAACAGGTCTCAACCCCCATGCTGGAGAGGATGGTGCTTTTGGGCTAGAAGAGTTAGAGGTTATTGCCCCACTTTGTCAGCGCTTGAACCTGGAGCTAACAGGAGAAATCCGCGGTCCTCTGCCTGCCGACTCTCTTTTTCATAGCGAAGCCCGTAAACAGTATGATGTGGTTATATGTATGTACCACGACCAAGCATTGATTCCATTGAAAATGCTTGGGTTTGGTAAAGCTGTCAACATTACCCTCGGCCTGCCCATAGTCCGTACCAGCGTTGACCATGGCACCGCATACGATATTGCAGGAAAAGGAATAGCCGACCCAACCTCATTCAAGGAGGCTATACGGCTGGCAGGGCTGATAGTCAATAATCGTCAAAAAACCAGTGATTAGCTTATTTATAGTCGGTAACCGATAAATTTTCAAATCCAAATTTTTTACTTATATTTTTGACAATATTTTCTACCTCAAATTTTGAAATCAAAAATGGGCCAAGAATCAGGCAAGAGTATAGTTTATCTTCAATAATCTTAGATTGCTTATAAAATGGCAGATCAAGCTGCTTAAATTCATCAAAAAGCTGTTTAAACTTTAGATCATCAGGCAGAAAGCAGTCTATTGAAACAATTGATCTGGGCTTGGAACTATTGATATCAGGTGTTTCTTTAAACGTCGACAGATTAACAGGATCAACTGTAAGCATACTTTTTATAGAGTCAGCCACAATTGTATCAACGATATCTAACGACAGTGCAGACTCATCGCCAGGTATTGCCATTAAAATTGAAGAGTTGATTTGGATTGGCGGTGGAGCTATATCCTTTGGGGTGGCACTGACAACTCTATCCATAGCAGTAACAGGCGGCTCTACCTTATCTTTTGCTGGCGAAGGAGCCATCAACCCCTTGAGAGTGCTCCTGACCTTCTCAACATTGGGATGATTAGCTCCATACTCAGTTTCGAGTATTGCCAAAGATTGCTGAAAAAGTTTACTAGCTTGCTCATAGTTGCCACTTTTATGTAGTGTTACACCAATTGATGAAAGCCAGCTTGACAAACCAAGGCTATCATCTTTAAAAAAGTTTTTGGCAATATCCACCCCCTGCTCCAACTGTTTTTTAGCTAGAACATTATCCCCACCAAGGCGGTTTATTTCACTTAAATTACCAATAATAAAAGCACTTTGAACATGGTTTTTGCCAAACTTTTTTTCAGCAATAAGCAAGGCCCGATTAAATTGATCTTTTGCCTTTTGCCAAACCCCGGTCTGCATGTAGACCAACGCTATATCATTTATATATTTAATTAAACCTGGACTATTATCACCAAGTAATTTTTCTCGGATAGCAAGAATCTGCTCCATGACAGGCAGAACTTCTCCATACTGCTTGTTGCGAACCATAAGTTCCGCCAACGGCTCCAGGCTTTTAACCATCTGGAGGTCATCACTACCATTGTTCTGAAATATTTCAACAGAACCTTTTAACAGCTCACTACCCTGCTCTACCTCTCCCAGCCAAACATGGGCCACGCCAAGGTTTCGCATAATTTCAGCTACTTTTGTGTTGTCACTGCCATAGTTTGCAGTACGAATTTGTAAAGCACGTAACCAGTTGGTTTTTGCCAACTGTACCTTGCCCAAATTTAACTGAGCACTAGCCATAATGTTCAAAGCATCCGCAACTTGATGATGTTCACTCCATAAACCGGCCTCTAAAACCGGCAGAGCCTCCGTCACCAGCTTTTCGGCCTCTTCTAATTTATTACGGTCAAACCTATAGAGATTGGCAACCTCTATCTTGGCTTGTGCTGTTTTTATATGTTTAGAACCCAACCGCTTTTGTGCCGATTTTACTACTGACTCAAGAAGTAAAACAGCCTCATCAAGCTTGCCTGAGTTAATATGGAGTTTGGCTATGGTTGTGTATAAATTGAAAACCAGAGGGTGGTTGGGTCCATTGGCAACTTTACGAATGGCAGAAGCCCTCTCCAGCATTTGAATAGCCTGCAGAAACTTTTTTTCACGAATAAAATGCTCTGCCATGGCTTGTAGTGCCATAGCACTGTTTAGATGGGTTGGGCCAAACTTTTTTTCAACTTTTATCAGACGCTCTTGAGCTATGACAAGGTTGCTATTATCTGCTGACACAGCAAAACCGTTGATTGGTAGAGCTATGAACAGGCATAACAGTAACAGACCCCGGCAAAGTTGATAAAAAAAAGTCACCCAGACTCCCCTTCATGTTTGACATAACCTGACAACAGTAGCCCTTGAGCAATGATAAAAACAAACATAAGCCCCATAAGGCCGAACATTTTAAAATTTACCCAGGTATCTTCACTGAAATTTTTGGCAACATATATATTAAGTGCACCGGAAAAGATAAAAAATGCAACCCAGGCTAAATTAAGCCGTGACCACATCTTGGCAGGCATCTCCATCTGCCCTCCGAGTAAATGCTGAATGATCACTCTTTCGCCAATAAAGTGGCTAGCCAAGAATACCGCTGCCATTATCCACTGCAAAATAGTTGGTTTCCACTGAATAAAAATGGGATTACGAAAAAATAGAGTAGCCCCACCAAAAACCAGAATCAATCCAAAAGTCAATAGCTGAACACGAGGAACCGCTCCATGGCGAAACCAATGGTAGGTTACTTGTATAGCATAAGTTGCAATAAGTACTGCAGTTGCCGTATAGATATCAGTAAATTTGTAGATAGCAAAAAATAGCACTATCGGAAGAAAATCTTTTAATACTGCCATGGAACACTCCTTGCTTGATCATGATAATAGCTGCATACAAAAGCTGACAGAATGTAGACCGTATATTTCATAAAATCAAAATATTCTAACACAGGAATACCAAAAGAATGACTGCTAACGAACCAAGCAAACCTGTCGACTTTATCCGCACCATTGTTGCCAACGATTTAGAAGAGGGCAAAAATGGTGGCAAGGTGGTTACCCGTTTTCCTCCAGAGCCAAACGGCTATCTACATATTGGTCATGCTAAATCTATCTGCCTTAATTTTGGCATTGCCAATGAGAACGCTGGAGGTATCTGTCATTTGCGTTTTGACGACACCAACCCAGAAAAAGAGGATGATGAATATATAAAAAAAAAAAAAAAAGATGTTAAATGGCTAGGCTTTGACTGGCAAAAGAAGCTTTTTTTTGCCTCTGATTATTTTGATAAGCTTTTTGAAATGGCCAAAGTTTTAATTAAAAATGGTGACGCTTATGTCTGCGGCTTGTCAGCAGATGAAGTAAGAGAATACCGTGGTACATTGACCGAGCCAGGGAGAAATAGTCCAAACCGCGACCAATCACCAGAGGTTAATCTAGATCTTTTTTTGCGGATGCGGGATGGTGAGTTTCCCGATGGTAAATATATTCTTCGGGCCAAAATTGACATGGCTTCACCAAACATCAACATGCGTGACCCAGCCCTATACCGCATCCGTAGGGCCACCCATCATCAAACTGGTGACAAATGGTGCATATATCCAACTTATGATTTTACACACTGTATCTCTGACGCTATTGAGGGAATTACCCACTCTCTATGTACCTTGGAGTTTGAAGACCACCGCCCTCTTTATGATTGGATTTTAAACCGCTTAGAATCAGAGCTAAAACAGCACCCGCAGCAGATTGAGTTCTCCCGTCTGGCTCTGGACTACACAGTAGTAAGCAAGCGTAAGCTGATAACCTTGGTAAACAGATCTGTGGTTGCTGGCTGGGACGATCCGAGAATGCCAACTATTTCCGGTCTGAGAAGACGTGGTTATACACCGGAATCAATAAGAAATTTTTGCAGCAAAATTGGCATTACCAAATCTCCCAACAAAGTTGAGATAGGCTTTCTTGAGGGGTGTTTGCGAGAAGATCTGGAGAAAAAAGCCCTGAGGGCAATGGCTGTTCTCAGGCCGTTGAAGGTGGTAATTGAGAACTATCCAGCCGATAAAGTAGAGGCGATTACCGCCCAGAACCACCCGCAACAACCGGAATTTGGTAGTCGCACTATCCATATGAGCCGAGAGGTTTACATAGATCGGGAGGATTTTCTAGAGGTAGCTCCAAACAAAAAATTTAAACGGTTAGTGACTGGTAAAGAGGTCCGTTTACGTAACTCTTATGTGATTAAATGCGAAGAGGCCATCAAAGATCCTGATAGTGGAGAGATTATTGAGCTACGCTGTAGCTATGATGAGAACACACTGAACGCCAATCCTGAAGGGCGTAAAGTTAAAGGGGTGATACATTGGGTCTCGTCCAACCATTGTGTTAAAGCCGAAATTCGCCTTTATGATCGTCTTTTTACCCAAGCAAATCCAGAAGATGGCGGTGAGTTTCTTGATTATATAAACCCAAACTCTCTGACAGTTCTAAAAAATTGTCCTGTGGAACCCAGCTTGAGTTCTGCAGGTACGGGTGATACCTTCCAGTTTGAGCGAGTTGGATATTTTTGCAAAGACCAAGACTCAACACCAAATTACCCAGTATTTAACCGTGCCGTAACCCTTAGAGATTCCTGGGCAAAGATCTCAGGTGCAAGCTGATAAGAATATTTTGGAATAGTTAATGAATAAATTTGTAGAAAAAATTCTACCAACAGATCCTCCACTACAGCCTATGAAACTAACCAGGGAGCCAATAGTCAACCGTTATTGGGCAACTGGGTTGGTGGGAATTGTTCTAGGTTTTGTTTTAGGCTGCTTTTTGTGGCTCTGGCAGCAGGGAATTCTTGTCTCCCCAGACGACTATTTTAACTTTAAGCTCTCCCATGCCAGGTTACAGATTATACTTTTTGCAGGCTCTTTTTTACTTGGATTTGCCTTGCAAGCCGGACCCCACGTTATAGGCGGTCCTCCACCAAGCTCGAGAACAGTCATATTTTTCCTCCCTTTTCTCTGGGCAGGCACCGCACTGTCGCTTCTGGAAGATCCGGTTCTGAGAATGGCTGGCAATGCTATGGTTAGCGTCGCTTTTGCTGGTCCAGCCTATCTTCTGCTTAACATTACTCTAGCAGGAAATCCAGACTTTAGAATCCCCAGAGGCATTCCCATAGCAGCATCTTTTTTACTGTTAGCCACATCGCCATGGTTAGAGCTTGATGATCCTGGAGTTGCCCTATTTGTTATATGGTGTGGTCCGATAACCGCTGTATTGGTTGCCGCTCAACAGTTAACAAATAATGTACTGGGAGGAAAGTTGCTTCAAGGCCAAAAAAGCGTGCTATTTGCAGTAGCACTGTTTCTAGCATGGTTAGCCAGTGCAGGAGCGGCTTTTTTTGATGATAGCTACTGGAGGTTGTCTGGAATATTGTGGGCTGTTGTACTCTATATCCAGGTTAAAGAGACAGACTTTATTCCTTCAGCCATGAGGCAGAAGTTCACATCCATTCAGGTAGTGCTGCTATTGGCTTTTTCCGAAATTGCAATCAGTGCCATAATGCCAGTACTAAGTGGGGATGATTTTATCCCCGATGCAGCGGTACATCTCTTGGGAGCTGGGGTGATTACCACTCTGATTCTCGGAGTTGCAGCCCGTGTTGCCGGATTTTTCTGTGGAGATTTAGTTCTCCGGGACCGGGGATTGACCTACCTGCTTTTTGCTTGGACATTTCTAGCCGTTACCAGAACCCTAACATCAATTGGCTTGGGTAATAGCGGCTGGACCATGGCTATGGTCTATTTAGGAGTAGTTATTCTTATTATATGGATAGTTCCCATGGCCAACAGGTTGATTAAAATAGGCAAACAATTTAATCCAGCAGACAACAGTTAAAAAAAGTCTAAATTTCAAAAGGTTAATAATTAGGAGGAAATATCTGATATTTTTATGGTTGCGAGCACAAACAGTGCTGCTATACTCTCAACTCTTTTAGAGGTAGACAATAAGAATAGCCTCTCAAAAAAATGTTTTTTGCGCCCGTAGCTCAGCTGGATAGAGCATTTGGCTACGAACCAAAAGGTCGGACGTTCGAATCGTTCCGGGCGTACCATATAAATCAAGCACTTACAGATTAGCTCTGTGAGTGCTTTTTGGTTTTGTGGTTCTATTTGTGGTTCTACCCAGCTTGGCAACGGCTGAAACGATTTGAAACACTGAGATAGTAACAACAGATTTGTAATCCGTAGGTCAGTGGTTCGATTCCTCTCGCCGGCACCATATATATCAATGAGTTAGCTGCTTATTAGCTAGCTCCTTTTTTCGCTGGTGCTAGGCTGGTGCTATGTTTGGCATTAATATTTGGTTATCTTCGGTGA
>JADFZU010000043.1 GCA_015232365.1 Magnetococcales bacterium
CACTGTTGAACAGGAAAAGTGGGTGATAACAGTTTTTCCCAAAATGACCGTTGAACGCAGTACCTTCCTGCTTCCCATGAGTCGGACTCTCAGAACTGTCTATATCCAAAATCACATGTTTGAGTTCGGAACGATCATTGAATCGGTCAATCCATTGTCCGGATAGATCGGTCAACGCAGCAAGGTTTTTCGGTAATGTCAGCCCATCTGTTTCAAAACGTCCCATCTGGCTGGTAGATGCTCCAACACGATCTGATTTCTTCTCACTGGTAATTTTCTTCATAGCGGGATCAATCCGGAGACGATCAGCATCATTGGTATCCTCATACCCAGCCAACCGACTGAACACTGATTGTCGAAATTGGGTCAACAGGCTGAGCGTGGTATTCTTCCCTTGGCGTTTCTCAATGAGTCTCTTTTCACTCATTGAGGTCAGTCCCAGCACATCATCCAATTCTCGGTAGAGAAGAAGACCGGCATCAGTGGTGACCTTCGTACCATGAAATTCAACCTTCACTTGACGGTCAAAATTCAGCCTCAAAACTCGCTTTTTTCTTTCACCCAATGCGTGATTCCCCCATTGCTATCTTAATTCCACGAAACAGGTTGAATTATATCACAATTCAGATATCACCCACCTGGAAAAACGGCTTCCATCTGGGAAATCCGGGTTAAATAGTTTGGGAGATATCGTTTACTATATTTTGGGCAAGCATATTATAACCAAAAAGCTTTAAAGCCTTATCTCTTCCTTTTTTAGCAATCTCTTCACGCTCTGTTTCATTGTCGAGAAAATAGCTTGCCTTTTCTACTATATCCTCATCGCTATCAAAAAACACAACTTCACTATGCTCTTGGAAATAGTCGAGAAGTGGAGAGTTGTCATGCTCTTTGCTAATACGCCTGGAGAGCATAAAAGCTCCGCTGCCCATGATCTCCAAGGCACGCATATGCAAGGATGTCCCGCTGTTATTGATGCAAATTCTTGATCGGTTCATTAGATCGTTTAAGAATTTACCGTTTTGAGCCGGACCCATTAGTGCTGATTTCAACTCTGGGAAGCGTTCCCAGTGATTACCATATATCTTTATATTAAAGCCGTTTTTTACCAACTCAATTATGGGGCGTGCCTTGACCTGGACAATAACCTCTCCCCAGACCCTGGAACCAGCAGCATGGAGAGCTTCGTCTATATCATGGCTGTATTCAATATTGTATTTTTCAAACATAGGTCTGAACGTTTTAACGCTAAACTCTTTATCAAGTAAAAAATTGCTTATTGTAATGTAGTCGCTAGAGTCAATTGTTTCATGAATTTCCTTGTAGATATTGTAGAGTATTTCTGGCGTTATCTGTTTGCTATTGTAAAGTATCGACTCAAGGTGGGTGATAGGTAGGTTTACATGGGAAAAATTGTTCAACTTTACTTGATGTAGGGTGGAGTCAGGATTGATCAAGTGGGTTACATACAAAAGATCAATGTCTTTTTTGCTGTCAGGTATGGGGTGATAAATATTCTGGTTGATGCCAACAGGTAGAAAGCCAATAGTGATATCTTTGTACATATCAGTAATTTTATGAAGATCATTTGTCCATAGTTTTGAAAAACTGTAAACATAATCATTTTTTGCCAAGCGGTTTTTTTTGTTGTCGGCAATGCCTGGAAGAATATCCTGTAACCAGCTTACTACCGGGATCTCTTTAGGTATTATTTGTCCTGTTTCCCAACGAAAATGATCAAGAAGTAAGATTAAATCTGGCTTAAACGCATCAATTTTGCGTAGATACTTTAAATATGTTAGACGGAGTGTGTCACACTCTTCTGCCAGATACTCGGTATGCCAGCCATTATCGGCAAAGCCTTTCAACCAATCACGCATACAGTATTGTAAAAATGATGTAAACCTGGATGATACCCCCATAACCCTAAGTGGTCGTGATCTGTTTGTAGAAAATATCTGTTGCCACTCTTCTCTGGTTCGTGAACCATAAAATTCTGCATTTGAGGTAAGCAGCCTCTTACCTTCTGCTGGTTTTTCTTGCATCCATTCATCATGAATGGATGTCAAGCGTGGGATAAAATAGTTTTGATTGGCCAGACAGAACTGCTGTTTGGGAAAGTCAATATCATGATGCTTCATATATTCAACAAACTGTTCGAATGCACTGTCGCCAATAAAGAAAAATACTCTTCCAGACCTGAATAACTTAGTTATATCGTGGAGGCCGAGAAGGAGCTTAAAGTGTGAAATATCCTCTTCTAAAACATAGATTGGGGTCTTCATGTTTTTGAATAGTTTGTTTGGATTGTGGGTTTTATCAAAAATTGCAAAGAGATGGTGTCCAAACCCAACCCCAATTAACATAGATGCGGTTTGTGGAGTTAAATCCGCTGATATCTCTAGAAACCCATTTTCAGTATTCAAGTCTGAGTTAACCAGATTTTCGACACGCCCTCCTTTGTAACTTGCTGATATATCAACTATATTGCCTTGATGTATGACTGGATTCAGTGTGTAGCTGTCTGCTCCAGAGTAGCTTATGATTTGACTATATAGCTGAACATTGATTTCTTGTAGAACCTTTAAATTAATAGCAGAGGTTTTTTCCAAGTTGGCTTTTACAATTTCAAGATAATTAATATCAGTCATTTGTCGGTAGGCTCAATTTTTTGATTGGGAGCTAAAGCTGCTTATGGTGATTTAATGATTCAATGTCAATGCAAGTAGCATACCGAGTAATACTGTTTTTTAATGTCCCTCTATGTTTACAGCTATAATGAACCTACTTTAGGATTAATTATGATTCTCTTGGAGTGGTCTGTTATAGTAGGTCTGTGGTTTACGTCTAAAACTGGCCAGTTTATTTTACTATTACTATAAAATTGACATAGGACTGTGTCGATGAAACATGTTCAGAGCCAACTTGATCTGCATAATAAAATCCAAAGCATAATAAACAAGATTCTCTATGTTTCCCTTGAGCCTATATCTCTTGATGAGCAGTTAGATCAGATCCTGAAGCTTATAATTTCCATTCCAGGTTTGGCTGATGATTCTAAAGGGGCAATTTTTCTGGTCTCCGATGATGGGAAATATTTAACACTTTGTGTGCATTATAATATGCCCAAAAAAGTTGTTGCAAGCTGTAACAAGGTTATGTTTGGGAGCTGTTTATGTGGTAAGGCGGCAAGTAGTGGTGAGTTGATATTTTCCAACGGCCTTGATCAAGACCACTTCATAACCTACCCAGAAATCTTGGAACATGGTCACTACTGTATACCTGTTGTATCAGGGAAAAAAATCTTGGGGGTTATAAGTCTCTATCTCTGCAAAAATCATCGACGTGATAAAATTGAGGAGGAGTTTCTTGTTGCCGTTGCCAGAACTGTTGCTGGGATAGTTGAGCGAAGGTTGGTAGAAGAGGCGTTGCTGCACACTCAGTCTGAACTACGAATGTTTCTAGATAAGCAGAGTTCAATAGATCTTTTCAGCCCCGCTCTGGTACGTCGTTTTTTTGCCAACTGGGATCGTCAAGACAAGGGACCGTGTTGGCCGCCGCCAAAACTTGAACATGCCAAAACTATTTTGGAGGTGGTATTTGTCGCGAGCTTGAAAAAGCAAGAGGATAAGTCTATTAGAGTAAGTGTTACCTTTGTTGACCCTCCGTCTCTGTTGGAAGAGGTAGCAGCCCAAGATACTATTACGACAATTTTTCAGACTCCATTAGATTTTTCAGTAGAGTCTCTTGTCTCAATAGCTCCTGCTCTGGACTCTATAACCACCTCTGTAATTGTGACAACCGTTCCTGGTGAGGCTGATAAACTGCAAATTATTGGTTCAGTCTATTTCAGCCATGATGGTCTGCACCGCTTTAATGCCATGGATTATGTGCTGTGTCCTCTGGATCTTTTTTCGGTATCCACTAGAGAAGCTGGTAATCTGATGGTATTTCGTGGGGAGTCGGTTATAGGTTGTTTCTCTTCTGGAGAGCTATGTAACGAGACTCTTCCTGCCTTTACTGAGAGTCCTTTGGCTTGGAATCTGTTGCAAGTTGTTCAGAGCCATCCTGAATTTTCTGAGTTTGGAATGGGCTATTGGGATGCCTACCGGGATTTGATGGACCGTCTGCTGCTAGAGACATCAAGGAGGAGCCATGGCGGAACAATTATCTGGTTGCCTGATGATGGTGTAGTAACTGATAAAGGATTGATTGATCCACGTTTTCCTCTAGAGTCAGCCCCAGATGGTGCGACTCTGCTCCGGGAGTTTGTTGCTCTAGAGCTGTTGGCCAAGAGCCGCTCCGTCAGCAACAGTCAATTTTCTGGAAAGTACGGCTTTTTAACCAACAAGCGCAAACTTATTGAGCTAACAGAATATTTAGCACAAATGGCTTGTCATGATGGAGCTTTGGTAATATCTGATCGTCTGAAACCCTTATCGTTTGGCTCTATGTTCACTGCTAGAACATGGCAGGGAAAAGTAGTGTCCTGGCAAGAGAGCTCAGAATTTTTTCCGTCAGTCCAGATGAACTTCTCCAAGCTGGGCATGCGGCACAACTCGGCACTTAACTATGTCGGCCAGTGCCCTGGTTCCGTCGCTTTTGTGATATCCCAGGACGGCCCAATAGCTGGATTGACCCGTAAGGACGAGGAGTCTATATACTGGTGGCCTGATTGCCTCAACAAAATGTGGCGTGACAGCCCTATCTATTAACCTAGATTTTGCAGTTGTTCATACATCACTGGTGCAGACACTGGATTCAGCAGGCAAATCATAAAAAAGTCCCATCACCAACGAAGTGACTTCGACTTTTCCCGATTCACCAGACATACCGATATGTTATACCCTTAATGCACGCCCAACTGCCAAATCTACGATTAACCACTGCTTACAAAATCTAGAAGGTGTATTTCAAACAGTTCAATATCCAATGCTCTTTTGGCGTTTTTCCGCCACTCATCATTTTTTATGAAGCTATCCTGCGGAGTGGTACTTTTTTGGCTTTTTGAGGGACTCATTTTTTGAGTTTTGGACGGTTTGCTTGCTTGAGCTTTCATGTTTACCTTCCCCTGTTAGATATGATGTTTTTCTATCTCCCGCGGGCAAGTATGTATGTTAAAAATTCTTTTGTGAATTAAAAAATTTTTGTCCAGTAAAAACTGCTGCTATGCTGCGTTGCATTAAGTTGTGGAAGCTGTAACTATGCTGCATTGCAGTAAATTTGCAACAATTATATTATTTCAAATAGTTCCTGTTATCAAAGCCTTGAATTGGCGGTGAAAAGAAAAGATGAAAATTTAAGTTACATTTTTTTTGTTGAAAATTTTTTTTCTATTATTTCCAATAATCAAGTTAAAGTAACTTAAATTGCTTTAACATATAAACGCAGAGATCACATTATTATTTGATTAAACCATAAATTCGGTAGCTATTCGTACATCACTGGCAACTCTTGATTCACACGGCAAGCCAGAAAAAAGTCTTGTCACCGCCAAGGTTAAAACAGAACATGTGTTTAAGGTGGAATATCACACCTCTCAAATTCACATACAGCCACTGTGATGGGGTTTTTGTCAACGATCACTGCTTCAACGTTGGTTTGGTAATTTTGCTGAAGCTATACACGCATTCTGAATCGTTCAGTCATTTTATTTAAGCGATTAACTAGCTTACGAATACAGTGGTCTTTGATTTTCTCACGAATTTCACAGTTTAGCCTAGCCATTGAGTCTTGGTCCAGACAGAAAACAGTCACTTTTTCCTGGGCTGTTACTGATGTGCTTCTGATTGTATTGACAAGAAAAGCCATTTCACCAAAGATTTCACCTTCTGCCAGATTGTTTAGATGTACACCTCGTTTATGTACAGCAACTACTCCAGAGTGGAGTACATAAAATGTTGCATCGCTCTCACCCTCTTTGATGATTTTTACTCCAGGGTTGTATTTTGCAATGCAGCCACCAACTCCAGCTAGCCGTTTTTTCTCATATTCTGTAAAAACATTAAAAAATTTAATTTCATTAATTATTTTTAGAATATCTTTTTGAGGCAGAGGTTCTCTGTTTTTCATAGTTGCTCCAACATCTCAACTTTCTTTTTATGCAACATAAAATTTTACCTCATAAAGTTGGTTGGACCATATAAAGGCATATAGAGGCCAGGGTGGTGGCTATAATAACCACCACCCTGTTTAGTTGGTTAGCTGGCTATTGTAGCGACTACCAGTTCCAAGGCATAAAATTCGGGCCTGGACCGTTGTTGTAGTAGTTGTATGGGTAATAACCACCACCGTAAGGATAGCCATAGCCACCGTAAGGATAGCCATAGCCACCGTAAGGATAGCCGTTATAAGGGTAATAACCACCTCCATAATAGGGGTAGCCTCCATTATTATATGGATAATAGTTTCTTGATCTAGCCGGCTTTTTTTCTTTTTTATCTACAGCATTTTCTTCTTTTGTTACTGTCTTGTCACTATTTTTTTCTTTAGCCGGTGCAGCTTTTTTTGCGGCTGGATAGTAAGCCTGTCTGTACGGGTAGTAGCCACCACTGTTATAAGGGTAATAACCACCGCCGTAATATGGGTAGTAGCCACCGCCATTATATGGGTAGTAACCGTTATTATAAGGTCCACCTCCCCACCATGCACTACCGGTATTCGGTGATAAGAAGGTTGCCAACCCAAGTAGAATAGCAACTCCCAGCGTGATAACAGTTCTCTTCATTCGCAATACCTCCAATATGTTAAAAGTAGAACGTAAAAAAATCTCTGTTTAAGCTAAATGCGGTAGTTGGGCGTGCAATAATGGCACAAAATCTTGGTTTGCCAGTTCAATCAAGAGGTTGTGCAGGTGATGTACGAACAACTGCCGAGTCTAGGCTTAAGCTAATATCATCTCCTTTTTTATACGTCAATAACAATCCTTAATCAATAGAATCTCCCAAAATTCCTATATCAAATCATATCCAGAGCAGTCTTGGAAAATGTGGTTAAGCTAGGGGAGTGGACTTATGAGACGATTCAAGGCAGAATGAGGGACTGTAGCGAGATCTTGATTTTGTCTGGAAAAAGAGTAAGAGGTAGATATATTGAAGAAATTTTCAACTATTATCCCGGCTGTTTTTTTGCTTGCTATGGTGGTTTTTCCTTCCCAGGCTTTTGCAGAACCTCTCGGACAAGTCATATATTTTAAACACGACTATTGCCCTTGGTGCCGGATCTTTGATGATGAAGTGATGGGGATTTTCAACAAAACCAAAGAGGGCAAAGAGGTTCCTATTACCAAGGTAGATCTTAAAAAAGATCTGGACAAATTTCCTGTAATAGCCAAAACAATCCATTACGTGCCCACATTTGTTGTTCTGGATAGAGAAGGTAAAGAGCGAGGCCGTATTTTTGGCTATTCCCGAAATTTCTTTTGGCCGAACCTGGAAAAAATTGTTAAACCGATAAGAGATAATCTTGCCTTGGAAGGTAAACAACCTGTCGCCATTGACAAGAGAAAATGTGATGCTGAAAGTTAACCAGTTTTTGTTGTGAATTATAGATAAACCATGAAGTGTGCACATCTGTTGCTTTTGGTCTGTTTATATAAAAAAATTAACAGTAGAGGAGTGTGTTAGGATGAGATTTTTTAGTTGGTTTATTAAAGGTTATGCTATTTCACTCTTTGTAGTGCTTGTTCTGTTTTCAACCTCCGCCAAGGCTGGCGGGATAGTGAAAATAGGTGTTGCTGGGCCGTTTAGTGGTCCGGTAGCGGCATTTGGTGACCAGTTTTGGCGGGGAGCTGAGCAAGCTGCTCATGATATTAATGCCAATGGCGGAGTTGCTGGTAAAAAGATTTTGTTGGTTCGAGGCGATGATAGCTGCGAACCAAAACAGGCTCTATCTGTTGCCAACAGATTGGTAGACTTGGAAGAGGTAAATGCAGTTATGGGCCACTTCTGCTCTTCTACCACAGTTACAGCTTCAGAGATATATGCCGATGCCGGTTTATTGATGATTACTCCAGCCTCTACCAACCCAATGGTGACCGAGCGGGGGCTGCCAACTATCTTTCGCACAACAGGCCGTGACGATCAGCAAGGGACCGTCGCAGCTAATTTTGTTGTAGATAAGCTTCACGCAAAGCGGGTGGCAATCATTCATGACAAGACCACTTATGGCCTGGGTTTGGCAGAGGCGTTCAAGGCCAGGCTCAATACTTTGGGAGTTACCCAGGTGCTTTTTGATGGCTTAACTCGTGGTGAGAAAGATTTTAACGCCTTGGTTACCAAGGTTAAAGGTAAACATGCCGATGTGGTCTATTTTGGCGGTATTCATAATGAGGCCGGCCCTTTTGCCAGGCAGTTGAAAGAGCAGGGGGTGTCTGCACCGATGGTTTCTGGAGATGGTATTGTCTCTGATGAGTTTGTTCTCTCTGCTGGTGGTCCTGGTTATGCCGAAGGTGTCTACATGACCTTTGGTGCTGATCCCCGTAAGATTCCTGCCGGGGCCTCTGTGGTTGCTGGTTATCGGAAAAGAGGTATTGAGCCAGAAGGGTATACTCTATACTCGTATGCAACCATTCAGGTGATTGCTGCTGCCATGGTTGGTTCTGGCACCACAACCGATGGGGAAAAAATGGCAGAATGGCTGCACAATAACAGCGTCGACACCATAATGGGTAAAAAATCCTGGGATGCCAAGGGAGATTTGACAATCTTGGATTATGTTATGTACCGCTGGGATGATAAAGGCGGTTATGGAGAAGTTGAATAGTCGGCAACGAAAAATAAGTTATTGAGAAAATGGACTTAATCATTGTTGGACAGCAGTTGGTAAACGGCCTTGTTCTCGGTTCGATTTACGGCTTGATCGCCGTAGGTTATACCATGGTCTACGGTATCATTGGCATGATTAACTTTGCCCATGGTGAGGTCTATATGATCTCGGCATATCTATCGGCTATTTTTCTAGCTATTATCACCTCCATGGGTGTTGTGTCAGTCCCATTTGCTCTGCTTCTGGTTTTGGTTGTCACCATTTTTGTTACTGCAATTTACGGTTGGAGTATAGAGCGGGTTGCCTATCGGCCTCTTCGTGGCTCCACCCGTTTGGCTCCACTAATCTCAGCTATTGGTATCTCTTTGGTATTGCAAAACTATGTCCGTATAGGTCAGGGAGCAAAAAGCCAGGGAGTTCCACCATTGATTGATGGTAGCTTCCGGTTTCATTTAGGTAGTCCTGACAGTTTTATTCAAATCACCATGATTCAGTGTCTGATAATTGTTGCATCGTTAATTGGCATGGGTGCACTCCACTACCTTATGCAAAAAACAGCTTTGGGCCGGGCCTGTCGTGCAACGCAGCAAGACCGGACCATGGCCCGGTTGTTGGGGGTTGATACCGATAAGGTTATCTCCATAGTCTTTGTTCTTGGATCTGCTATGGCTGCTATTGCCGGTGTGCTCGTTACCCTGAACTATGGCTCTTTTGATTTTCATATCGGTTTTGTTACAGGAATCAAGGCGTTTACTGCTGCAGTGCTCGGTGGCATAGGATCACTGCCTGGGGCGATGCTTGGTGGTCTTGTTTTAGGTCTGTCGGAATCATTTTTCTCCGGTTTTATCAATACTGACTATAAAGATGTGTTTGCCTTTAGCATTTTGGTGTTGGTGTTGATTTTTAAACCAAGCGGCCTCTTGGGTGTGGCTGAAGTGGAAAAGGTTTAGATGAAAAAGGCTATTAAAGACTCCATATTAACCGGTCTGGTTGCCTTTTTGGTTTTTGGTCCCATCTCCGGCCTTGTTCTTTCGGGGTATAGCATCGAGGTCCATGCAGAGCGACCTCTGATTATGGCGGTTGTAGTGGCTTTGGGCCGTTTTGTTTTTGCTCTATTGGCGGACTCAAGCCATGGGTTGAAATTGTCTGCTGCTATTTTTGGTCGCCGTGATGGTGGTGTTACTGTTGCCAGTGGTGAGCCTACGCTCTCACCTTTGTTGTACCTGGCTGTATTTGCCGCATTTTTTCTACCATTTTTATTGAGTAAATATTGGCTTGGTGTAGCAATTCTGGCCTTGATATATGTTCTGCTGGCTTTAGGGTTGAATATTGTTGTCGGCCTGGCTGGTCTTCTCGATTTGGGTTTTGTCGCCTTTTATGCGGTTGGGGCATACGGTTATGCCCTTGGGTCGCAATATTTTGATTTGGGTTTTTGGTCTGCCATCCCTTTTGGTGCTTTTCTAGCTGCCTGTTTTGGTATGGTGTTGGGCTTTCCGGTGTTGCGGATGCATGGTGACTATCTGGCAATAGTCACTCTTGGTTTTGGTGAGATAATCCGTCTGGTTTTAAATAACTGGGTGTCTTTTACCGGCGGGCCTAGTGGAGTTTTTGTTCAGGCTCCTACTCTTTTTGGTCTGGAGTTTAGCCGTCGGGCAAAATTTGGCGGAGAGCCGTTCCATAAGTTTTTTGATATCGCATACTCCAGCAGCTACAAGACGATGTTTCTCTATTTTGTACTTTTGCTGCTGGTTGTCGCTATCACCTTTTTTGTGGTTCGCTTGCGTAGTATGCCTTTGGGTCGGGCCTGGGAGGCGTTGCGTGAGGATGAGGTAGCCTGTCGATCTTTGGGTATCAACCATGTGACAACAAAACTTTCGGCCTTTGCCATGGGGGCTATGGTCGGTGGCTTGGGCGGGGTCTTTTTTGCAGCATCTCAAGGATTTGTCAATCCGGCTTCATTTACATTTTTTGAGTCGGCCCTGATTTTGGCTATTGTGGTTTTGGGCGGTCTTGGTTCCACAGTTGGGGTGATAGTTGCGGCAATTATTTTAACTGTTTTTCCTGAACTGCTCCGAGAGTGGTCCCAATACCGGATTCTGCTTTTTGGTGTTGCTATGGTTTTGATGATGGTCTGGCGACCACGAGGTCTTGTGCGTCCCAAACGACCATTTTTTGCTATTAGGGGGCAAAAATAGATGTTGCTCTCTGTTGAAAATTTAACCATGAAATTTGGTGGTGTGGTAGCTCTTAACCAGGTAGGCTTTGGAGTGGAAGAGGGGAGTATTACTGCTCTGATCGGTCCTAATGGAGCTGGTAAAACCACGGCATTTAACTGTATTACTGGGTTTTATAAAGCCAGTTCAGGTCGTTTGACATTTTCCGGCAGAGATCAAGAGCCAGTAGACATCTTAGCAATATTGGGTGAAAACTTTCAACTTGGCGATCTCCTCAACCCTGTGGCTTTTGCCCGGAGACTCTACTTTAAAATGTTTGGCGGTGCTCATAGAGTAACTCGTGCCGGGGTGGTGAGAACATTTCAAAATGTGCGGCTCTTTAAAGAGATGACCGTTATGGAGAACCTGTTAGTTGCCCAGCGTCAGCAGGTAAACCATAATTTGCTAGCCGGGTTTTTTAAAAGCAGAGCCTATTTAAAAGCCGAAGCTGAAGCTGTAGACCGTGGTGTGAAGTGGCTGGAGTTTTTTGGAATTCTCGACTCCGCCAATCGTCTGGCAGGAGAGTTGGCCTATGGAGACCAACGGCTGCTGGAGATTGCTCGTGCTCTATGTACGGAACCAAAACTAATCTGTCTTGATGAACCGGCTGCCGGGTTGAACCCTCGGGAGACTGAACTTTTGAACAGCCATATCCGGCAACTTAGAGACAAGTTTAATATCACTATTTTACTTATAGAGCATGACATGGGGCTGGTAATGGATATTTCCGACCATGTTGTTGTTTTGGATCATGGTGAGGTGATAGCTGCTGGTACACCTTTGCAGATTCAAAACAGTGCTGTGGTAACTAAAGCCTATTTAGGCATAGCCGACGATGAGGAGGAGGTCTGAGATGTTGAAAATTGAAGACGTTGATCTCTCCTATGGGCCGGTGCAGGTATTGAAGGGGGTCTCTATATCTATTGAGCCAGGAGAGATTGTCACATTGATAGGGGCTAATGGAGCTGGAAAGTCAACTCTTCTTATGGCAGTTTTTGGTACTCCTCAGATAAACAGAGGGAAGATTTTATTCGAAGGCAAGGATATCAGCCGGACTCCAACCCACAACATTGCCAAAATGGGTATTGCTCTGGTTCCTGAGGGACGGAGAATTTTTTCTGCTATGAGTGTGGAAGAGAATTTAACTATGGGCTCTGTGCCGGTTAACGGGATAAATGTTGTTGCAGAGAGAGAGCGAATTATTGCCCTGTTTCCAATCCTGGGAGAACGTCGTCTGCAACGGGCCGGAACCCTTTCTGGTGGTGAGCAGCAGATGCTGGCTATTGGCAGGGCTTTGATGAGTCGCCCCCGTCTGTTGCTGTTGGATGAACCTAGTTTGGGACTTGCTCCGAAAATTATTCAACAAATTTTTAAAATTCTGCAAGATATTTCAAAAATGGGGACAACTATCTTTTTGGTTGAGCAGAATGCCAATAAAGCCCTGCAGATTGCCGACCGGGGTTACGTTTTAAGCGGTGGTAATATACAATTAACAGGGAGTGGAAAAGATCTCTTGAATAGTACCGAGGTTCGAAAGGCTTATCTTGGAGGGCATTGAGAGATATGAGTATTAGACAGAATATAGCAGTTGCTATTGCTACGCTTGGTGGCGTCGGTAAAATTCCCAAAGCTCCAGGAACCTTTGGCACATTGGCGACTTTGCCTCTCTGTTATTATGTTATGCAGCAGGGAGTTGTGGTACACCTTGTGGTTGCTGTGTTGGTTTTTATAGTCGGTACCTGGGCCGCAGATGAAGCGGCAAGGGTCATGGGTAGCAAAGATCCGTCCCAGGTGGTGGTTGATGAAGCTGCTGGAGTACTTCTTGCTCTGGTTGCTGCTCCTCAGGGCTGGGTCTGGTTTTGCGGCGGTTTTATTCTGTTTCGTCTATTCGATATATGGAAACCATGGCCGGTTGGCTGGCTTGACCGTAACGTGTCTGGGGGGCTTGGGATTATGGTTGACGATGTTGCTGCTGGCGGTTATGCCTTTTTAATTTTATATTTTATTTCCTGGTGGGTGAGGTAGTTCATGAAATCTCTTATAGTCATACAGCGCTGGAGTGAAACCGAGGCTCAGAATCCAGCTTCCGGCCGCCCCTACATTGATCTTGTTCTCAACTGTTTGGGATTTGCAGAAATTAATGTTGTAGAACTGATACCTGGAGAACGGTTTGACCTGGAGATGGTTGATGATGATGTCAGGTTGGTTTTAGTCCAGGGTCAACGTTCCAGTTACCACAGCAATAGTAATCGCCTTCGCCGTTCACTACTATCTAGCCTTGGCCTCTCTCTTGGGCTTGAGGCTGAAGGTTCAGACCGTCTTCGTGTGGTTGGTGCAAAACCTCTTCACGATAAAGATGAAAATGTTGCTGGGTTTGCTATTAAACGCCAGGGGCGGATTGTCGCCTACTTTGAAGAGTCGATCTGGGCTTTGCATAAAGATTTTACTAAAGTTATGAACTCTTTTCTCTCTGAAGAGCGGAGTTCTCGGAGGATTCGCTTTAACGAATGTTGGTTGGTAGAGGGGGCAGGCCACTCTCTTGAGTTGGCAAAATTTCTGGAGGATGAGGAGATAGCCCAGTGTCAGGTAAAGTATCTCCCAAGTGGTGATGCTGCCATTCTCTTGCCAAAATTTATGGGTGATGATTTTAAAAACCGTCTCAAGGAGAACTTAAAGAACCGTCTCTATGCCAAGAAGCCTCAACCTTTGGAAGTTGGGCTTGTTGATCTGTTTGCCGAGCATAAAGCAACTGTTTCCACCGCAGAGTCATGTACATCCGGCCTTATTTCATCCAGGCTTGCTTCCACACCTGGCAGCAGCAATTATCTCCAGTCCGGTTTTGTTACCTATTCCAGAAAAGCAAAGATTGATAGTCTTGGGGTTTCCGAAGTTTTGTTGAAAAAGTTTGGTGAGGTAAGTAGAGAAGTTGCTATAGCCATGGCGAGGGGGGCACAACGTACCAGCGGCTCTACTCTGGCAGTCTCTGCTACTGGGATTGCCGGCCCTGGAGGTGGCAGTGATAAAAAACCTGTGGGGACCGTATTCCTAGCTGCGGTCTCCAGTGATGGTGAGGCTATTGAGCACAAAGCTCTTTTTAAAGGCAGTCGGGATAGGGTGCGTTTTCAAGCCAGTCAGACTGCACTACATCTGTTGCGGCGTATGTTGAACAGATGAGCATAGAACCAGGATATCATGAAAGTTAGTATTGGTATGAACCTCCAGCCCGGTGCTTGGGGGGGAGGCAACCAGTTTGGTAAGGCACTTACCCAGTATCTACAAGATCAAGGGGTTACTGTCTGTTATGATCTTATTGATCGTGACATTGATATTATTCTGCTGGTTGAACCAAATACCCGCTTGAAAATTTCCGCTTACGGTCCCAAAGAGATTTTACGTTATCTGTTGCAAAAAAACCGTCAGGCGGTGGTTGTTCACCGCATCAACAATACCAGTGAAGCCCGTGATGATAGTAAGAGGGTTTTTAACAAAGAGCGTATTGCTGCCAACCAAGTTGCTGACCATACGGTTTTTGTCAGCCAGTGGGTGAAAGAACGTTATATCGCCTCTGGATTTGATAGAGCAAGACCAGCTAACACTATTTTGAACGGAAGTGACAGTAGTTTATGGCAACCAGGAGAGAAAAAGGCTGCCGGAGATAAACTTAAATTTGTGACTCACCACTGGAGCAATAACTGGAATAAAGGTTTTGCGGTCTATCAGCAGCTTGATAATATGCTTGCTGATCCAGAGTGGGCAGGTAAAATCGATTTTACCTATATAGGCAGACTTCCTGATGGCTTTAGCTTTAAAAATGCCCGTTTTATAGAGCCTCTCTCTGGAGCAGAGTTAGCCCAGGCTCTTAGGGAGCACGATGTTTATGTTACCGGGGCTATGCATGAGGCTGGTGGGCATCACAATTTGGAGGCCGGGTTGAGCGGTCTGCCTATACTCTACTTAAACAGCGGTTCCATGCCTGAATATTGCCAAGGGTTTGGGCTGGAGTTTACTTTAGATAATTTTGCCAATAAAGTTCAGGAGATGGTTGATGACTGGCAGAAATGGCGGGATAAGATGGATGGGTTTCCCCACACTGCTGAGCATATGTGTGGGCAATATCACTCTCTATTTCAGAGGTTGATTCAAGAAAAACAAGGTGTTTTGGTTAAAAGAGGCTGGTTTGGAAGGTTGCCTTGGATCTGGACTACATTGTTTAGGTGATTGTTTTAAAGACAGTATTTTATTATTTTATCATTTGCAGCAGGAATACATCATGCTGACCTTCATTATTCAGACATTTCTGAGGCCTGCAAAATGTGCTGAAGGCTCAGTTGGGAAATGTATTCAGTAATCTGTCTCTAAACAGTCAATTCAAAATCTGACCTAACAAAGCTTTTGCCATTTATTACAACCTCAACACTATGTTTTCCTGAGTAGTATGTTCTGGTTGATATTGGTTTTATTTTATGGCTGCGTTTTGTTTTGTGGGATTTTTTTGCTGCTAGCTTTATGGTTTTCCATTTAAATACTTTTGGAGTTGTCGATCCGTTGGCCTTTACATGGTGGATTATATAGTCCAAAAGCAGGTTTTGGTCTTGGTTGTTGATTGAGGTAAAAGAGAGTTCAAACTCCAAGCTATCTCCCATGTTGATCTGTTGGTTAAGAACTTTAAAAGAGTCAATATTGATCATAGGCTCAACAAATCCAAATATTTTAAGGCAGTTGGTGTCACCTGCTTTTATTAAGCTGCGACAGGCGTGGCGTAGCAGTTTTTTCCGCTCCCCATCTGCACCTTGCAACCAACGGCTGGCCAGTTCAACTACGAGAGCAGGGTGGTCCTTGGAGATATCGTTTATACTGTTGGCAACTGAACGGCGAACATATGCGCAAGGATCATCCTTTAGGTTCTCTAATAGTGGAAGTATTGGGGAAGGATCTTTTATAAATTCTGATAGATACATGGCCCAAGGCAGCTTTGGTCGGGTTCCTTCGGAGACAAGGCGACGGACATGGTGATTTTTATCTTTGCACCACTCATGAAGCAGTTTAAGAGATCTATCCTGTTCGGAGATTATAAAATAACGGATGGCAAACTCAGATGAGAACCTTTTTGTCATCTCCCTGAGCAGGTTCATAGATAGAGTAAAGTGGTTTTTACCATGTTTTGCAACATAGAGGCTCATTGGCATGATTGCCCAGCCAGCAATACCCATATTGTCGGTGGTTGCTGAAGATATATCCAAACCTTCATCACTATGCAGCGAAGCCATAAGAATTTTAGCAGTATCAGGAAATGCAGTTGGTAAGAATTTGACCATGGCATTTACAATGTGCTCTGAACGCTCTTTTAGTTCTAGAGATTCCAAACCATTGAGGCAGTTTTTTTCAAAGCCTGCTCTGTCAAAGGTGTTCATATGTAGGGCAAAATGGTTGGCCATTCCTGATATCAAGTCATGATTAAAACAGTTTTTAAAAGGTTCAGCCACGATCAACTCTTTTTGTCTTCCAGGCTGTTTTGCAGGGTTTTAATCTGTTGTTTAAGCTCTTTCAACTCTATCTCTTTCTGCAAATATTGCTCTTTAAGGCGTTCCAACTGTTTTTCCGGGCCTCCTTTGAGTAGCCTCTGAATTATATTTAATAACAATAAAGCCCTGAAAGCTCTTGTTGCAATGCCTTTCAGGCGGAGTGATCGTCCAACCTGGGCCACTCTAGCTACTTGAAATAACCTTAAACTACGCAAAAAGGCGATAAATGGTAGTAGAATAATAACCAACTCCAGCCAGTGGCTTTTTACATAGAGGTACCACTTCTCGGCAAGGGAGGCCATGATGAGAAATTCTATAGTAAAAGCCAGCCAGATAATGGCTGTGGTAAAATCAACGATCAGATTCAGTGAGTGTTGTTCCGGTATGGCTCCTTTGTAATAATACTCCACACCCAATACTGGGATAATCAGCAGTGCAAAAAAGAGCATTGGCAGGTTGAATTTGTTCTCCAAGTGGTTTCTAAGCTCTTGATCAACCCTCTGCCAGCCAATGTTTGGTATCCAGATTGAGTTATTATTGGCGCGACGGGTCAAACGTAGTGGGGGAATTATGATTGGTAATAACAACCGGAGAAAACCTGCATTTTCCCCTCTGTTGTTTGTGGTGAAAAATCTAAGCCAGATAGCCTCAAATAGAAACGGTAACCATAGTAGGAGAAATATAGCTCCAAAGATGGTGGTCGTCCGTTGGTCAAACACCAGCTTTTGGGCGGTCTGAATAAACCATGCGGTAACTACAAGGAACAAAAATGCCAGCTTAGACATTACAGGTGCCAGACGTTTCTCAAAAGTGGTGAGTTCGTAGGGCATTTTTATTGTTGTCTACAGTAGTTGATTTATTGAATTTTGAAAGATACACACACTATTAAATTTAGAACTTTTTTTCAAGAGGCATAAATTTTAAAAAAGGATAGAAGTGAGCTTGCGGTAGTTATGGATAAGTAACACTCTGTTTTTTACCTGATAGGGTTGGACCATTTGATTAATTTTGTGGTTTTTTAGGCAGGTAGCTTCAAACAGCTTTACTTAAGCAACTACTCGCACGTTTATCAAGCTCCTACTGTTTACTATGCTTATAATATGCTATCAAAGCTTGTTTATCCTTTAGCAAATAGATGATCTCTGCTACAATCAGGACAAGTCCATTCTCTGTGGCTTGTGCCAATTACACCAGCAGCTTTTGCTTGCTCAAGGCAGTCGGTGCAGAAAGCAAAACCACAGTCGCAACTCCAGGTAAACCCGTTCTGTTCAGAGCAGATAAAACAGGGGTGGAACTTTTTGATAGATTGTTTCTTTTTTCGTCTGGGTGGTAGTTGGTTGTTCACATTATCTCCTTGGCATAAGGTTGGTTTTTGACAGTATGCCAACAAAAATGTTGTTATAAGGTCAATTGTCATATTGACTTAACTAGTTAAAACTAGCAAATCATTTTTTACAGATGTTAATATTGAATTAGTTCATGTGTATGAGATATAAAGTTCCAGGTGCTCATGAGTCTGTCGCCAGCATACTCTGCCACTATTCTCTTTCGTAAAATTGTCAAGAGAGTTGATGGGCAAGTGATATCAATTATATGGATAAGCCATTTGTCCAAATGTGTGGTTATGTAAAGAAATTTTGTTAAGAAGAGCGGTTAATGCAATAACCTGATTATCTGAAACTGCTAAAACACAAGAAAATCAAGGATATGCTTTAAAAATATCTAGTAAAGATTTTAACAATGCGAGTGGTAAAAAGCAAGAGCCTGTTGCAAAGCATAATATGATTTGTTACACAGTGTGAGGCTATAGAACAGGCTTAATTAAGAAAATAGACTGGAAAAATATTAACTGGCTGTGGAAGTCGTCCAGTTTTTTTGAAACTTGGCTTGTGGCTATTTCAAATCAAAATGCCAACGGTGAGAAACGTTTTTAACTAGTTGATAATAAGTGCTTTATTTTTGTTTAACAACTATGTAGATTTAGTTTTTCAATGTTTACCTTTATCACTGTATTGAGCAGTTGGTGTATGGTTAACGCAACCTAGGCTTATATTTAAATATGAAATATTTAGTATATTCTAACAAATTAATGTATTAATACTCCATTATAATGTAATAATGATCTAATATACTGAGGTGGCTTGAAAGAGTAACGATAAATTAAAATTATGTTTAAACCCTAAGTACAGACAAGTGCGATAGAAGGAGAGAAGATATGTCAAAACAGCCGGACGATGCAGGGAAGAAACTAAATCCAACGCCACTGCTTGATGAGTTGGAGAAAGGCCCTTGGCCAAGTTTTATCTCTGGTTATAAAGAGTGGATACAAGATAGCGGCAATACCATGACTCGTGGTGTTTTAGACCAGCTCCAGTACTCTTATGAAACCAAAATGGGCTACTGGAAAGGTGGTGTTGTTGGTGTTCATGGTTATGGTGCAGGTGTTATCAGCCGTTATTCAATGATTCCTGACAAATATCCTGAGGCTAAAGAGTTTCACACCATGCGGATTCAGCCTGCCCCAGGTCTGCACTACTCTACAGCAAAGCTACGTGATATTCTTGACATATGGGAGAAGTACGGTTCCGGTCTGCTCTCCATGCATGGTCAGACAGGTAATCTACAACTTCAGGGCATAGATCAAGACAGTGTTCAAGAGTGTTTTGACGAGCTTAACAAAAAGGGATGGGATCTTGGTGGTGCTGGTGCTACAGTTAGAACCGGAGCATCTTGTGTAGGACCGGCCCGTTGTGAAATGGCCTGCTACGACTCCCTGGATGCTCACTATAAGGTATTATCCTATTTTACCGACCTTGTTCACCGTCCCCAGCTACCATACAAAGCTAAATTTAAATTCTCCGGTTGCCCAAATGATTGTTCCAACAGTATCCAGCGTGCCGACTATGCTGTGATCGGTACCTGGAAAGATGAAATTCAGATGGATAAGGCTGAGGTTGAAGCCTTCATAGCTGCTAAAGGGGTTGACTATCTGGTTAACAATGTTATTACCCGTTGTCCTACCAATGCTATTACCATGGAAAATGGCAGCATGGAGATCAACAACTCTGACTGTGTTCGTTGTATGCACTGTATAAACGTTATGCCAAAAGCGTTGTCACCTGGTAAAGAGCGGGGTATCTCATTGCTGGTTGGTGGTAAAGGCCACCTGAAAGTGGGTAATATGCTTGGTTCAGTGATGATTCCATTCTTGAAGTTGGAGACCCAGGAAGATATGGAAGGCTTGATCGACATCATAGACAGGATGATCGACTGGTGGTCGGAAGAGGCGTTGGATCATGAGCGTATTGGTGAGTGTATCGAGCGGGTTGGCATGGTTGCGTTTTTGGAGGCAGCGGGCCTGGAGACTACCATCGATATGGTTTCTCATCCTCGTGACAATCCATATTTTAAAGCTGACCACGATCACAAACCACAAATAAAATCCATGGCCTGATTTTAGGCTATTGAGGAGGAAATAAAATGGAAAAAAGAACCTATAAGACCGAAGAGAGTGGACTTCATCATCACATGGAGATGCTCCACCCTGTATCACAAAAGAACTATGGTCAATGGAGCTATCATGAGCGTCCAGGTCCGGGGATTTTAAAGCATGTGGCCAAGAGTGGTGATGTACTGTTCACAGTCCGGGCAGGTACCCATCGTCAGGTAACCATCCCTATTGTTCGCAGGCTCTGTGATCTTGCTGATAAATATGCAGACGGACATCTCCGCTGGACAATTCGCAACAATGTTGAGTTCATGACTCCTAATGAAGCCAATGTCGCTCCTTTGATTAAAGAGCTTGAGGCTTTAGGCCATCCGGTTGGAGGCACAGGACCATCAGTATCAGCTATTGCCCATACCCAGGGCTGGCTGCATTGTGATATTCCGGCAACTGATGCTTCTGGTGTTGCCAAGAGTGTTATGGATGCTCTCTATGATGATTTCGTAAAAGAGGAGATGCCAAACCGGGTTCGTCTGGCTACCTCTTGTTGTGAAATTAACTGTGGTGGACAGGCTGACCTGGCTATTGTGGTGCAGCATACCCGTCCTCCTCGCATCAACCACAGCATTTTGAAAGATATTTGCGAGATGCCTAGTACTGTAGCTCGCTGCCCTGTTGCTGCTATTCGTCCAACTACGGTAAATGGTAAAGCATCTCTAATGGTTGTTGAAGAGAAATGTATCTACTGCGGAGCCTGTTTTGGTGCATGTCCTGCGATGGAGATCAACCATCCTGACCACTCAAAATTTGCTGTCTGGGTTGGTGGTAAAAACTCCAATGCCCGTAGTAAACCAAGCAACATGCGCTTGGTTTGTCATGGTCTAGATAATAATCCTCCTCGCTGGCCTGAAGTTACCCAGGTTGTCAAGAATATTCTGGGTGCATATAAAGCTGGTGGCCGTGATTGGGAACGTTTGGGCGAGTGGATTGATCGGATTGGCTGGAAACGTTTCTTTGAAGAGACAGGTCTGCCATTTGATAAGTACATGATTGACAGCTACCGTCATGCTCGGACGTCATTCAACCAATCGGCACATATCCGGTTCTAGAAAGAGATAGGAGTATGCCGTTATGAATGATAGTAATCCAATTTTAAAGTCAGCTCTTGATTATAAATATGGAGAGTTTGAGCTTGAGACAGGCTTGGATCGCATTGTTGCTTATGGCGATGCAAGTGATAAATGTCCAACTTATGTCGACCGTGTTCCTCCATGTACGGATGGCTGCCCGGCTGGCGAGGATATTCGTGGTTATCACAATATTATCCGTGGTGTTTGGAAAAAGCCTGAACCTTTCACTGCAGCTTTTGAGCGCTTGACCAAAACCAACCCTTTTCCTGGGGTTATGGGCCGGGTATGTCCAGCTCCATGTGAGAGTGCATGTAACCGCCAATACCGTGATGAGACGGTTGGCATCAATGCTGTTGAACAGGCTATTGGTAACTACGGTATTGAAAAAAAATTAGCTCTGCCACAACCAGGAAAAGCCACCGGCAAAAAAGTTGTTATTGTTGGCTCTGGCCCAGCTGGTCTCTCATGTGCCTACCAGTTGCGGATGCAGGGTCACGCAGTTACAATTCTTGAGCGTGATCCAAAACTTGGTGGAATGATGCGTTATGGCATTATGGGCTACCGGGTGAGTAGGGAGGTCCTTGATCATGAGATTCAACGGATTCTTGATCTTGATGTTGAGGTCAAGACCGGAGTAAAAGTTGGTACTGACATCTCACTAGACGACCTTCGGCAGCAGTACGATGCTGTTTTCCTAGCAGTTGGTGCACAAAAGGGGCGTGGTATTCCAATCCCTGGTGCTGATGGACCTGGTGTCACCAACGCAATTGATTTTTTGCGTGGTTATGAGTTAGACCGTGAAAATCTTAAAGTAGGCAAACATGTTGTAGTTATTGGTGATGGTGATGTGGCTATGGACGCTGCAAGGCTGGCACTGCGTCTTGGATCAAAAGCTACTCTGTTAAGTGGTGTTGCCAGAGAAGAGATGAAAGCATCCAAGATTGAGTTTGATGAGGCAAAGCTTGAAGGGACCGATATAAAGTTTGTATCTGGTTCTGTAGAGATTATCCGCGATGCGGCCGGTGTTATGACCGGTGTTAAGTGTATT
This sequence comes from Magnetococcales bacterium, assembly GCA_015232365.1. GTDB lineage: Bacteria > Pseudomonadota > Magnetococcia > Magnetococcales > JADFYX01. The sequence goes on from JADFZU010000043.1 coordinate 22,125, forward strand.
CGTATGGCCCGCAAAGAGAAGGGCGAGGATGGTTGGAACCATGCTATTCCTTTTTTCCGCTACAAACCGGAGCCAGGTAGTGAGTTTGAGATAGAGGCAGATATGTTGGTTGCAGCTATCGGTCAAACTACCGATATGGTAGGCCTTGAAGCCGCTACTGACAACAAGCCTCTTTTAGCTGTAGATTATAACATGCAGGTTAAAGGCATGGACAATGTGTTTGGTGGTGGTGATGCGGTGCAGATTAGCCTGTTAACCACAGCTATTGGCCATGGTCGAAAGGCGGCTGAAAATATTGGTCTGTTTATGGCTGGTAAAGCACTGCCAAAGCGTAGTCGCACCGAAGTAATCAAATATGCAAAAATGAAGTCAGACTTTTTTGTGACTGAAGAGTCGCCAAAAAGGACTTTTCGTCATCCAGAAAAAGTTGAAGGTGACTGGGAGGAGACTCTTATCGCCCTCTCACAAGAGGATGCGGCAAAACAGTCTGGGCGTTGCATGAGTTGTGGTATGTGCTTTGAGTGTAATCAGTGCCTTCTTTTCTGTCCTCAGGATGCTATTGAAAAGTTTCGCAACAACCCAGAAGGTGAGGTTATGTTTACCGACTATAATCGTTGCGTTGGCTGCCATATTTGTGCTGAGGTCTGTCCAACTGGTTACATTGATATGGGTATGAGGTGATTATAAAATGAGCAGTGTTACTGATCAATTAGACAAAGCCATTGCTACTGCTTCAAACTGGGCAGTTACAGGGTGGAGCATGACCTTTGGTAATCGCCATGTTGCTGTTAACTCTCTGCAAGAGGCTAAAGATTTGGAAAACAGTTTTCCAAACCGTTTAGAGGCTCTTAGCTATTGGAAGGATGTTGATACTGTCGGAAAAGAGACAGCCTCCCATGGCGAAAAAGCAAAGGATGCTCTGGCTAATGGAGATATTGGAGCAGCTAAAAATTCGATCTATTTAGCTAGCTATATGGAAAAAAGAATTAATGATAAATCCCCAACATGGGGACCGGTTCTTCTTGCTCTTGATGAGTAGGTAAAACTGGCTTTAAAGCTAGATTCGGTAGTTGATAAATATAGCATTGAGACTGCCGAATCTAGCCCTAAAATTCCATGAAATATTTGGGCTTGGAGTGGCTTCATACCTGAGACAGTGGTTAGAAGTACACACAAAGCACACCTATTGATTGCTTCATCTAGAATATCTGTAAAAAGTCTTATAACCAATCATCTTACTACGATTCCAAAATACAGAAAATAGACAAATAGTTTGAACTATTTGTGCTTTTACAAATTCCGTACCCAGACTTAAATAAGAACTTCGGTTTGTGTTAAGGCATCATTTTTATTGATGATAAAGATCTACGCTGTTGCTTATATTATTCAGTGGTAGTTCTTATTGGTCTATTTATCAATAACCTATCCAGTCATTCCCAGATTAATCAAGAGGTTGTGCCAGTGATGTGAAAACATCCTGGCTAGCCCGGATATTTCATAAAGAAAGGTGGTGAATCCTCTTTAAACCTTTTAAAATCAGCTTGCTATAGTCGATTTAAAGGGAGGATTCACCATGACAGATTGTACCCCTCGTTTATTTGAATTTCCAGCCTGTAAACGTCGAAAAGTGGAGGCTGAGTTTAGTGGAGGTGATGTCACCACTGATGCAGGGATTCTATTGCTTCGTCAGGTTGATCATAAGATTGGATTGACACAGGCTGTTTCT
>JADFZU010000044.1 GCA_015232365.1 Magnetococcales bacterium
ATTTTTAGTGACTTGCCTGTTACAAGCTTCAAACACACTATAATTCCACAACCAATTAGTTGTCAACACAACTATTTGATTATAAACACTTTAAACACTCAAGCCTTCTAGAATGTTAACGATTAGTTAACAGTAAAAATAGTTGACGATACTGTTGCAACAATACTATAGTGCAACAAATTTATCGCACCTTTTAAATATAATCTTCTAACTTAATGAACGAACTAAAGGACAACCAAGACCATGTCAAAAATTATGAAATCAAAAATTAGTAAAGTTGCAGCACTTGCACTACTTGGTGCCGCTTGTATGCCAGCATCAGAAGCTGGAGCAACAGCAGCAGACGAAGTAAGAAAAGCATCAGAGCGTGCAGTTACTGACGCTCTTGCAAGCATCTTGGATGACTCTATCAGCAAAACTGTTGAGAAAAAACACGCTGGTATGGCTTCAGGCGGTACTGGGTTCATTACTCCAGCATACCAAAAAATCAAGGTCAGTTTTACCGGTGCAAAGACCGATGTTAAAGTTAAATCTATTCTTGGTGGTGTACTTTTCAAGTTAAATGACAAGCTATTTGTTGGCGTACAGGCATCACATGCAGATGCTGAAACTGAACTTGATGGCGTATCTACACCAGATAGTGACATTAATCTCCAGACTTATGGCATAACAAGCACTCTGATGTTGTCACAATCAGAGAATTTTAGCACATGGGCAACTGGTAAGTTTAACTATACCCATGTAAACGAGAAGAACACTACAACTGATGTTTACACTGCTGAAGTTGGCGGCAATATGCTTAAAAACCTTGGTGGAGACCTCTCCCTTACAGCCGGTGCTGTACTAGATGTTAATCAGGTGGCTGGCGTAGCTCCAGAGACCTGGACCACTACTTTTAAAACTGGTCTGAAATATTCTGGAGAGCACTTCCAACCTGTACTGCAAGCATCTTACAGAATGAGCCTTGAAGAGGACGCATCACAATTCTTCGCTATTGGTCCAGACGTAAACTGGGCATATGGACCTCATAAACTTGGTGCTGGATACAGCTACACGACTCTGGTTTCAGAAAGTACTGGTAGCAACATTAAAGTTGATACCCATGACATTCATGCAACATACCGTTTTAGTTTCTAATACAATTTTTTAAACTACCTATCTGGCAATACTCAACAAAAACCTGTTTTGTTGAGTATTGCCACAGGTATTTGTGTTCTGCAATAATTTGTAACTCTTTATCAAGTCTCATAATAAAAACATAAACACATATATAAGTTTGAATCCACAATACAATAACAATTAATATTGAGACTCTACTATCAAACCTCGCCTCTCCATTTTTTTAGAGAAATATAAAATGATCTTAGTCGATTTTTTAAAGAGTGGATCAACCAAGAGAGCAGTCAACAATATTTTTACTGCAACCTTGATTGTCTTTTTGACCACATCGCATGCAAATGCCTTTGATGTAATGGATGATATTGTTGCAGATTATGCCGTTAACAGACAGTTTAATATCAGGCAAAAAGCCGGGATTGTTATCAAGGCAATACCAAATGGCGATGACAATGCAGTTGCACTGCATATGAAATCAGGTGAAATCAGGGTTTGGGAGTTTAATAATGGTATGCAAAACAGATTGACAAAGAGTCAATCAGGGGGGAGTGGCACACTGTCAATTCCAACCCTCTACGGCACAGAGGCACTGCTGTTTAAAAGTTCTGGCAAAATAGCTGTTAGCGACCTATTTTCTGGTAGTGAGACAAAAACATCTGAAAAGTTAAAGAGTAACACCACAGCATTGGCTGGTTCACCAGTAAGGCCAGTTTTTGCTTTTGGTGATAAAAATGGCAATGTCGGAGTTTGGGATTTAGAAAAAAAAGACACTGTATGGTCAAAAAAACACCATAGCAGTTCTATCAGGTCACTCTATTTTTCTCACGATGGTCGCTTTCTCTTCTCAACTGGCTCAAGAGGTTCTGTCATTGTTTCTGATGCAGAAAATGGTAAACAGCTTCACAAACTTCCAGAAGTTAAGGGGAGAATCAATAAAATAAGATTTTTTCAAACTGCCGACGGCAGGCCGGCTTTGGCAGTGGCATCAGACAAAGGTATAGTTACAGCATGGTCATTATCTGCCAAAAAGACCAAAGTCAAAGATCGTGGAATTATTGTTAAACAGAAGACAAGTGTGGATAATGTGACCCAGCTCTGGAGCAGAAAAGCTGCTAGCCGGTCAATAACAGCCCTATCTGGCGTTCCAAAGGGCAGCACAAAAATAGCCGTTGGCGATGAGAAAGGCAACATAACTATATTGGACGTAAAAAGCGGCAAGAAAGTTACAACATTTAAAAGTCATGACGGCCAGGTTCTCTGGCTTCGCTTGGCTCATCATGGTCAGATGGTTGTAAGTGCAGGTGCTGACTCTGAGTTGCATATTCGTGACTCATCTTCAGGTAAAAGGTCGGTTCTTGGAGTCTCTACCAAAAATGGATGGGTCGCTTTAGATACGCGAGGGCGGTTTGACGGCTCCGATAACGCCATGGCAGATGTTAGCTGGGTTGTTGATACCCTAGATTTAGATCTGGACAACTTTTCCAACACCTTCTTTGAGCCGGGACTCTTGGTCAAGTATGTCAGTGAAGATATTAAATTTGCGACAAAAGGTCTTTTTGATATTGCAAAGGCGTTACCTTTGCCGCCAACAATCAAAAAGCTATCTTTCTTAAAACCGGGCCGTGATGCTGGACAGCCTGCCCATGTTGTTGTCGCAGCCAGGAATATTCGCAGTTCTATTGAGCGTATTGAACTATTTCACAATGGGAAAAGAGTACCAAAGTCCAAAGTGATTGTAGATAAAGAACAGAAAAAGGGTGATGATGTTTTTGTTCGTGCAGCTGTCTACGAAGTTGACCCAGTACCTGGTGAGAACTCATTTAGAGCTGTAGGTGTTGGTACTGGAGGCATTGAGGGTCCATCAAAAATTATCTCTGATGAATTCAAAGGTACTGCAGAAGATCAAAGGCTCCATGTCATGACAGTTGGTATCAACCAATATAAGATTGCAAGATTAAACTTGCGCTATGCGGTACCAGACTCCCAGGCTGTAACAAACTATTTCAGAAATTTTGCTGAAGATTTTTCCGACGTGCGGATTAGCAACACCCATAACAACCAAGCAACCAGGAAGAATATTATAAAAAAATTAAAGGCCTTGGCAGCAGAGACAAATCCATCAGATACTCTGGTACTGTACCTAGCAGGCCATGGTCTCGTTGCAAATGGTGACTGGTATTTCATCCCCTATGATCTGCCTGAGACTACATCTAGCTCAATTGTGAAATCAGCAATATCTGCAACTCAACTTCGTGAAATTCTTATTGAAGCAAAAGCACAAAAAGTTATGCTTTTTATTGATGCGTGCCAATCTGGAAAGACGGTTTCACCATTTCAAACATTTTTGATGCGCCGAATACACCGCTCTATTGGGCGTAGCTCTGGGGTTGGCGTTCTAACTGCATCACGATCAAACCAGAACGCCCTTGAAATGGACCTGCTTGGACATGGACTTTTCACCTCATCCGTTCTAGATGGTTTTAGTGGTAACGCAGATATAAAGCCACATAACAAACGGGTAAGTGCTCATGAAATTATGGACTTTACTAAAAAGAGAATTCCATCATTAGCACAAAAATATCTTAAAGAGAGGCAGGTTCCAGTCTCTTTCAGTAGTGGTATTGATTTTAATTTGGGTGCAGTTTCCAATCAGTAGTTTACGTTTTTCTAGGAGGATATCTTCTTAACTGGAAGTACTCTTCCTATTGCCTTGGACAGATCGCTTTTGGATATCGGTTTAATAAGCATCTCACGCACACCGATTTCCGTGGCTTTTTCCTTGGTCAAGGTCTGACTGAATCCAGTACACAAAATTATTGGCAATTCCGGTCGTATGGATAAAATTGTGCGAGCCATATCAAGCCCGGTAATATTCGGCATGGCCTGATCTGAAATAACCAGGTCAAACTTATCTGGATCTTCCTTGAACCTGGCCAGTGCCTCAAGGGGATCGGTAAAAGAGAGTGAATTGAACCCCATACTGCTAAGCTGCATAGCCATCAAGTTTACCAGAGTCTGTTCATCATCAACCAACATAACTGTTCCTGCACCGGATATAATATCTTGGTTTCCGAATGTGGTAACCTCCTCGATATCTACATATACCTGTTTGAAATATATACAAAAAACTGTACCAACACCTAGCTCGGTTTTGACGGTAATTTGACCACCGTAGCTTTTGACAATGCCGTGTACCACCGATAAACCAAGCCCGGTTCCCTTGCCGACATCTTTGGTGGTGAAAAATGGATCGAAGATCTTGTCCAGATGTTTATGGTGGATGCCTGGGCCGTTATCACTTATCTTCAAGCAGACATACCTACCAGGTGCGAGAGATTTTATGTGTGACGGCTCATTGGTAATCAATATTGACTCCAATGTTATGTCAATGATACCACCTGTCTCTTCCAAGGCAGATGAAGCGTTGCTGCATAGATTGATTATTATCTGGTGAATACCAGTTGGATTTCCTATGATGAAGCAATCCGGCTCTTTGATAACGGTATCGATTGCAATGTTAGCTGGAACCGAAGAGCGCAGTAGTTTTGCCGACTCTTTGATCAACGGTGCGACCTTCATAGGTCTGTTCTCTTCTTTGGTCTGCCTGCTGAATGACAGGAGTTGAGAAACTAAATTTTTTGCCCGGTTTCCAGCAATCTGTATTTGCTCAAGATAGGACTTGATTTTTGCTTTATCATTATCCTCTTCCATGGCTAGCTCGTTATAGCCCAGTATAGATCCCAAAATATTGTTGAAGTCGTGGGCTATACCGCCAGTCAAGGTACCAATGGACTCCATTTTTTGTGCTTGACGCAGTTGCATCTCCAACTCTCTTTTTTCACTAACGTCGTGACTGGAACAACGGAAACCGACAACCTTGCCTTGGTGATCAAAAACCGGACTTCCGCTGGACTCCATGTATATTTCATGACCATCCTTATGTGTGGCGAAATGATTAAAGTTGTAAAACTTCTTACCGGCTCTGGTATAATAGCGGTATTTCCTGTAGCTATCCTGACCTATCAAATCAAAACAGCTTTTTCGACCAATCAGATCCTCAGGGAGGTAACCTAATACTTTCTGCACTCCTATACTGACATATGACAGGTTTCCTTTAAGGTCTATTTCACATATCATATCAGAGGTTAGGTTGACAATATCAAAAAAGCGATTACTGCTCTCCCTCAGGGCCTGATCCAACCGCTTACGGTTGATAAGCTTCTGGATTTCATCAGCAACCAGTTCTAGCTGCCTTTTGTCCTGTTCGTCATAGTCGTTTAGTTTGTTGCCAACTCCAACAATTATGTTGACCTTGTTGTCATAGATACCTGGTGCACTCATGTGTCTGGTAATGGGAAAATGCCCATCTGGAACACCTTTTCGACCTGGGGCGTTACGATAATCGTTGTGAACGACCACCTTCCGCAATCTGGCACTGTCGGCCCATATGCCAGCGTGATCAATTGGGTAGTGGGAGTCAGTGGCCGCAGTACAGTTTTCCAACGCGGTTCTATTCCACGTCACCAGTGTGATATCCTTCTGGTTTTCATTGAGAATATGTAGATAGCCTTCTTTACTATTGGTGACCTCCACCGCGATATCCAAAGCGAACCCGCAGAGCTCTTTTTCCGAATAGAGATTGGACTTCCTGCTTAATTCAAGCAGCTTTTTCAGACGCAGCTCATTAATATTACGATAATTTTTATTTGCATCGAGTTGTATATTGTAATCAGAAACCTGTTGTAAAATTTTTCTGCTAATCACCAAGCCAAGGAAAATCAAAATAAATGAGATTATTCCAAAGGCAAATAAGGATACTCGGTGTATCCACCTGGCACCTTCTCCCAGAATATCTGAAAACTGGTGTTCCAAATGGTTTAGTTTACTATTGATTTCTGAAACTTTATCATGAAGACTTTGAATGTGAGTCTTGTTTTTGGATGTAGTGGTTTCCTTATTTATAGCGTCAGCCAAATGCTCTAAATTCTCAATTTCATAATCAGCCAGAGCCCAGATTTCAATAGCTTGCTCCATATATGAGAAACCCTGAAAATTGACAAAAAGATTAATCATAGAATCTATTTCAACAGGGCGGGTGCCTCCGGCCAGAAAACCTTGGCGTGCTGCCATTATATCTACTGTCTCACGAGAAAGAGCTAGGCGGGCAGTTTTGTAACCTTTAATTACCTTGATAGACTCATTAAAGCTTTGTAATTCCGATTGATCATGGTTTTGAATATAATGTTCCAGACTTATGACCGCATCTTTTTGTGCTTTGGCCCATAACCCCTCAGCACGTATATAGTTACGAACCCCATCTTCAACTGATAAAGTGACATAATAAACTGTGAAGAGTGTCATAACTATAGCAATGATTAAAACTATAATCTGAACAATTCGATAGAGATTTGTATCGTATTTACGCCTCAAATAATGAAGGATGGTTTTCACAGGTACTGTTTGTGTTCACAAGTTAAAGAAGTTGCTTCGGTGTCACCCACCCTTTCGTCTAAGGCTATAAATAGTCGTAGAAAGTGAAAAGCTTCTACGGCAGCCTGCCAACTGAGCAGGCCAAAAGGTGTTCGATCTGTTCCTGTATACAACATATGGATGTCAGAATGATGATAGAACATACTATTTACAGGCTCTCCTCTAATAGTAGTCAGATGTGGTGAACAAAAAGGTTTCACAACTGGTCAAAAAAGTCGATATTCTACCCGTTGTGTCTGTGTAGTATCACAAAACCACATTATTATTAATAAGATTAAGCCAAGCTATGCAAAATAAGCAAGATAAACCTGTTTATTTTTAAAGTAATACATATTGCCAATCTGTACGATAATAGATATTAATGTTATCAACTCCAATTTGTAGTAGTACAAACTTGATCTGATAGTTACCAATTTTTCAGCAAGCGTCTACCAGGTTAAATTTGGGTCAGATTTTTCCATGAAGGATCATTTCATTATTGTAATAAAATAGCAACTCGTCCAGATTTTTCTGTAGCTCCTCTACACTGGAGTACATTTTTTCTGAAACGTGACCTGATAAAACTCTTTCAATATAGTTTTATGAAAACGTTCGCAGATGCAATTTGTCTACGGTGATATGGCTTTGTATCGATAGATCCTTGAATGATCACTAAGTGGAAGCTTCTCTACGCATAAAATTTAATCACACTCCTTTAAAGTGCCTCAAGGTTATGCAAACTAAGCACAAGTTTTAACTCATCTCGAAGTTTAGGCTTCTATTCCTTAATTTAAGTATATAATTATATGTAACAATTTATAAGTGGTCTGCACATTGCTCATACCTCTACCAAGAAGTTAATTTAAATACACTCTCAAATATCTAGTTTCAAAAATTATAATTTACCAACCATCTTCTGACAACTTTTAAGCAGCCATTAAATAGTTGTTTTTAATAAAAATCTTTTTTAAATAATAAAGTTAGTTAAATCTATAAAGAGTCAAGGTAGGTTAGATGAACGTGCATTGTTTTACTGATTACAATCCAACCATTTTAGAAAAAATGATAGAGCCATTTAATGTGCCTGAATCATTTGATGAATATCAATCTGTATTTAAACAAGAGGATGGTGCCAGTATAGGCCTTTATCATGATTTTCAGGTTTCTTCTGTTTTTCAGCCAATTTTCAGCCCAGCTCATTCACGAGTTATTGGATATGAGGGGCTAATACGGGGAAGGAATAGACAAGGTGATGCGATATCTCCAGCAACAATATTTAACAAACCCAAAAGCCTAAAAGAATCCCTCTATCTGGACCGGCTTTCAAGGCTTTTACATGTGAGTAATTTTTCAAAAAATTACTCAGGTCAAGCTTATCTTTTTCTCAACTTTAGTCCAAAGGCAATCCTCATAGCCAATGAGATGCAACTCTCTACGTTTACAAAAGATATGGTTGAGTACTATGGAATAAAACCAGAGCAGGTGGTAATAGAAATTTTAGAGAGTGCAATTTCTGATGATTCAGCTCTTATTGAAGTGGTTGAACAGTACCGGGCTTGCGGCTTCCAAATCGCAATTGATGATTTTGGAGCCGGAGAGTCAAATATTGATAGAATATGGAAACTATCTCCTAATATAATCAAGCTTGATCGCTCACTGATATCTAATACATCAAACAATCAGCGAGCCAAAAGGCTGTTACCTAGCCTTGTAAATTTTATACACCAAATTGGAGGCTTGGTTCTTCTTGAGGGAATTGAAACCAAAGAGGAGGCAATGATAGCTGTCGATTCTGATGTAGATTTGGTGCAGGGATTTGTTTTTGCAAAACCACAAGCAAAATTTCAGGAATCCTGCACTGATAATGGGTTGTTCAAATACCTCTCTGCAACATTGCACAACGAAGAGGCTGTCTCATCACATAAACAGCTCTGTTGGTTGTCGGCCAAAGCAGGAGATTTTTCTGACGAAGTAAAGCGTGCTACCCAGGGCAGCTTATCCCCAGAAATATTAAACAATAATGACGCTTTACGTTGGTATATCTTAGATGGCAATGGACGGCAAATAGAAGAGAACTATGATACAAAAGTGATTGGGCAAAGCAGTGCAGAGGCTAGTTACAACCCTATGAAGTTTGCTAAAAACGCAGATTGGTCAAGGCGGCCATATTATCGTCGCTCAATGAGGTATCCAGGGGAGTTACAGATTAGCGGCCCGTATTTCTCAATTCCTGATTCTGGTTTTTGCATAACTTTCTCGTTAGCAAAAAAGTCAGGTAGTGAAACAAGAGTCTACTGCTGTGATTTTAAATGGCAAGATAATGAAGCAGGACACTCTCATCTTATCAGTGGATCTATGGGACCGTGGTAATTTGAAAAAGAGATGGGAATTTTCTTTAAAAAAGGAGAAAGCTTTATGAAACATGTGACTGCCATGATCAAACCATTTAAATTTGATGATGTAAGAGAAGCACTAATAAACGCAGGAGTTTCAGGAGTTACAGCATCAGAAGTGCGTGGTTTTGGACGTCAAAACGGACATACAGAAATATACCGTTATGCGCAATATCATGTTGATTTATTACCAAAAATAAAAATTGAAATCGCTGTCTCAAACAGATTGCTGGACGGTGTCCTAAAAGCTCTTCAAGAGTCATCAAGAACCGGTCGGATTGGTGATGGAAAGATATTTATTACAGAAATTGACAAGACCGTCCATATTCGTACAAATGAGATAGGCGAGCAAGCTTTGTGAGATCTAAACATCTAACAATTTAGAACCAGATAACAGCTTTCAATGATTAAAAAAATATTCTTGGTTAAATTGAGCATAGGAATATTATCACAATAAACAATCAAGTAAAAACTCTCCTCAAACAATAGGTTGTTTTAAATGCAAAATCTTTATTAAAATTTACCATAAATAAATTTTTACTCTAGAGAGTGGCTTACAAGTAATATAAAATCTTTTTTTATTGGAGATAATGACCATAAATATGGACTGTAGCTTAAGATCAAACTGAAAAGTAGATTGGTTTAATTATGACAGACAAAAAACCACATTTAAAGTCTAAACCACCTCTACCAGACGGAGAAACCTGTTTTAAGTTCCGATATTTACACGAAATAGAAAGTTTAGCAGGCAGTATTACCAAACAGTTCTCTAGCTCAATGCATGTTGAGTTAGGGCTTACTGAGTTGATGATTAATGCTCTTGAGCATGGAAACCTAAATATAAGCTATGAAGATAAGCGTGCTCTAAACAAGGAAAACGGTGCCTGGGAAAAAGAGATAAATAGACGGCTCAATCTTTCTGAGAATGCAGGAAAATATGTAGAATTAAGGGTTATAACTTCTGGCAATAAAGTTCAGTTTGTGCTTAGGGATATGGGCAAAGGGTTTGACTGGAAAAAATTTATGGATTTTGATAAAGACCGCATCTCTCATACCAGCGGTAGAGGTATTGCCCTGGCGAAAGCTTTAAGCTTTTCTAGTCTTGAATATCGCCGTGGTGGAAGCGAAGTAGTGGCTACAATCTACTACTAAACTCTGCCGTTCAACACCTCTCTTGACAAATTTTACTATTTGACATTTAATTTGAATCTATTTTCTCTGTTCAGCAAAGAGGATTATGAGCATTAAACTAGAACACCTACCCAGTGAGTATCGCCTTAATCATGAATATATTGACAGTCAGCATGAGGTACTGTTCAATCTATTTCAAGAGCTATCAGAATACTGTAATAATAAAGAGTATGAATTGGAAATTGATCTGATTCTATTATCACTCAAGACCTATGTAGATACCCACTTCCGCTTTGAAGAAGATCTTATGGAGAAGTCTGGATATAGTGAGGTCGAAGAGCACAAATCCATGCACCTGGTGTTAGAACAGCAGGTAATAGATAAAATTGACTATTTTGAATCTTTATCTAATCAAGAAGAAATTGAACAATTTACCTTAGAAATGAAAGATTTCCTGTTAAATTGGCTTATCGACCATATTGCTAAAACAGACAGGAAATTTTGTCGGTCTATATAATAATGCCATTAGATGCATCTCTTGTCCCACTCATTATGTGCAAGGTAACATGAAATGAGAATACAAATTCCAAACCCATTTGATTTTTCAGCAAGAAAATCATTTTTACCACAAATCAATAATATTACAGATAATGTGCTAATTCTTGATTTTGATGGAGTTGAGACCATTGATAGTGCTGCTCTTGGAATGCTGCTTATGTCTAGGGAGCGGGCAAAAAAATTTAAAAGCAAAGTTTCATTGATAAATTGTAATACAAAAATTAAAAAGATTTTGGAAGTGGCTCAATTCCACATACTTTTTAAAATTACCTAGTACAAAAAAAAATAAATTTATGGCTTTTTTTAATATATAACATTCAATAATAGTGATTATTGAATGTTTAAACCATAAAATCCTGAAAAATTTTATTATCCCTTAGTTTAGGAACTATTTTAAATCTGCTCTGAGGCCAACAGATCTTATCTTCTCCTTTCGTTATTTAGTATTGTATAAATTTAACCTAGATTAGGCAGTTAGGCTTGAATTAATGTTCAACATATTGGTTTGTCTGGTGAATCAGAAAAAATTGATGTCACCTTATTGATGATGAGACTTTTTTCAGATTTACCAGGTTAATCAATATGTTGTGCCAGTGATTTGCGAACAACTGCCTAATCTAGGTTTAAAGATCTTAGATAACCCACCACAACTACATTTTTCTTAGAGTTCAAAAGATGGTTTTATGTTAGCATTAATCTAGAGTGGGCTGGGTGGCCGCTGGTGTTATGCTGTTTGCAGATTTTAACACTGGAGGAAAGTCCGGGCTCCAAAAAGCAAGATGCCGGGTAACTCCCGGCGGGGGCAACCCTAGGGACAGTGCCACAGAAAACAGACCGCCGGACTAGTTTATCTTCCGGTAAGGGTGAAAAGGTGCGGTAAGAGCGCACCGCGTTTTCCGGTAACGGAAACGGCAAGGTAAACCCCGTCTGGAGCAAGACCAAATAGGGGGACGTTTAGGGCTGCTATGTCCAGTTCCCGGGTAGGTCGCACGAGGTGCTTGGTAACAAGTACCCAAGATGAATGGTCACCACCTGACTAGCAATAGTCAGGAACAGAACCCGGCTTACAGGCCCGCTCTTTTTATACTAGGTTCGGCAATTGGGCGTACATTACTGTTTGTCTGGTGAATCAGGAAAACTCGAATCCACCTTATTGGTGACGAAGCTTTTTTCTGATTTGCCAAGTAAATCAAAATGTTGTGCCAGTGATGTACGAACAACTGCCGAATCTAGGTTTATATCAACTTGTTATATAGTATTTTCAACCCTGCTCTAAAGATACTACTCATCTTACTGAAAAATGCTCGAAGAAATGAGTAGGTAAATAAGATCCGTCAGGGTTATATTAGCTGCTCTAAAGAACACTGGAGAGAACCAAACAGCATTAAGAAGATCTGGGAAGATAAAGTTTTCAAAATTCAGCCCATTTTTCAACCATAAAAAACCTACCGTGACAGCCAGCACCTGAATCTTCGCCATTCCAGACAGCTTTTTCTGCTGATGTGGCAGAACAGTCAAACAAATTCAAGACTCTCCTCTCATGTCCCTGCTGTATTTCCAAGCGCTTTTCCCCTAAATAGATGACCTGCCCACCCAAAACAGATGAGCCGACACCAATACGCCTCCCCTGGATTATAACCCAATTTTTTTCACCACTTTCAGGATAGATCTTCTGCACCCCTACTCGCCAGCGACTACTGGTTATCTGTGCCATATCTACACCTTTGGCAAATAGGTCTGTATTTAAATCAGCATAGTACGATTCAGACAAAAATGGCTTTGTCGGGTCGGAAAAAGGGGGCCCTATAGCTACAGCAGTAACAGGCAGAAAAAAAAGAAAAACCGACAGAGAGAATAACCCTCTAGATATAAACCTGGAAATGACGACTGTATGCTTTCTATCTGCCGACCCTAGAATAGACACAATTAGAAATGATAAAGAAGAATAGAGACACCATAAGAGACTACAAAAGCATTTTTACCATCAAGCTGGAAAAGGTCACCCATCAGCTTTGCCAGTTCTGCTGGACGTGCCGCAACATCGCGGGGAATTTCGTTCAACCACATAGCAATTTTTTTCCGACCATAGGTGGCAACAATAGAGTCAATCCAGTTGCTGGGAAACTCGTCTCTATTACTCTTGAACAGCTTCGCACCAGTTTGAATAATCGCTAAAATCTCCTCTTGGTTAAAGCGGTTTAATCCAGAAGCATCGGCAAGAGTCAAAACAATATTATCCACATAACCTTCTGCGGTAGAGCCACATATATTTGAAGAAATCTCCAGGGAAATTCTTGTTTTGGCAATCCGTTCCTGGTCAACCCCAGTCAAGTGCTCTTTGAGAATTTTCGCAGCATCAATCTCAGTATGGCGCATGGAGCCGTCAAACTGGCCTTGGGTAACTATGGTGTGTATGGTATCTGAATTTTCCAAATCACTGAAAAGTACGTTGAAATAAAAATTTCTGATCTCACCTAAAATCCGGTCTCTATGGTCTAGAAAGTAGACTCTCATACCCAACCAAGCCCGATCATCCAAACCACCCATGGAGTAAAGAGGGGAAAAATCGTAGGAGAGATGGGTAACCCGTTTATTTACATCTCTCTGCACCATCTGACTGGCTTGGTTCTCTTGAAACTGGAGAAAAAGTTGCCCTTCTCGTAGCTCAGCAGTAGCTTCAGGGGAAATCTTGCTCTTATCCTGACGGTTATCATATTCAGCTTGCTCAATCTCTCGCTGCAAAGGGTTGTTATTAATCCTTTTTTTAGAGCCTTTAAGACCTCCCTCATCAAACAAAAGTCCGCTGCTTTTCACCCCTCCAGTTGTTGGGTCGGCAGAGCTGCACTCACCACCGCTAAGAATCTCCCGCCAGTTGTTGCCAATAAACAGACTGTCAGGACGCTCAAAATCTTCGGTAAAAAGTCTCTCTCCTGCACTTAACTGAGTTGGCATGACCAGCACAAGTAGAGCCAACAGCATATATGCAGTAAAAAAAGTCTCTATAAATCTTGAGTTAGACATGATCAATATCTGGGTCCATTCACATAGCTTGCAGGTATCTTCGATAATATTTCAATACTTTTGTTATGTATCGTCTAGTCTCAGGATAAGGTGGAACTATATTGCCATATTTTTTAACTGCATTGGAGCCGGCATTGTAAGCAGCCAAACTGAGCCGAATGTCATTATCAAACATAATCAACAACTCACGAAGCATACGCACACCACCATTAATGTTGGATACCGGGTCCAAACGGTTCAAAACACCATAGCGACGCGCCGTTCCTGGCATAAGCTGCATCAGCCCAACCGCCCCTTTTCTTGATACTGCAAGGGGGTTAAAACCTGATTCTACTTTGATTACAGCTTTTATTAATGCACTATGAACCCCATGGCGACGGGATGCCGCAGTAATAGCCGCATCAAATGGAACCCGCTTTTTATGCAGAGTCGCCCTTCTAACTTTCTCTGGCCGACTTTTATCTTTAGAAGAGTATAGCAACCGGTAACGTGGATCTGTAGGCCGGTCGGTCAAATGGATAATTCCACGCTGATCTACATAGGAGTAGACTGCTGCAGATAGAGGTAGTGTATAGGTTGATACCCATAGAGCAACTGCCATCATAAGCAAATACCGATATGTCTTGACTCTAATCACTACGGCTCCCATCACTGTCAATACACTCTGCCAACTCAGCCACCTCCAGGAGTTGTAGGGCAACCCCATCTAGATCCAACCTGACAACCCTGCAAGGAAAACGGTATTCGCTATCAGAACCATCATCATGACTAGCCAAGCCAACATCCCCCTCTTCTCCAACATCTAATCCAAAGGGACGTTCATTTGTCAAAACAAACATCCCTTCAGTCCCCATATTTTTAATGGTCCCCAATATAACAGCACCGTTCTCCAAAACCAGCGAAACTACAGCATGAATTGGAAACCGGTTTACCTTGCGAGAGTAGTCGTACCGCACATTTTTATTACCAACCCAAGGAATAATAGTGCTAAGTTTCACTCCGCCCTCAAAACTTTCTGGATATAACCCTGAACTGAATCAAGTGAAGCTGGTAAAACCATACAACGGGCTGGACGATCCATAACCCCTTGCAGAGCTTTAGGAACATCTGGAGCACGACCAATAGCCTTGGTCACAGCTTGACCAAACTTTGCGGGGTGAGCCGTAGCCAGACAGACAACACCTGATCGACCTTCTGCCGCACAAACACCAACTGCGGAATGGGGATCAAGTATATAACCGTCCTCTTTAAAAACCCTCTTGATAGTATCTTCTGTCTCATCCTCACTGACTGCTCTTGCCCAAATAAGCGGCTTAGAGCGAGCTAGAAGATCATCTGAAACTGTAAAACCATCATCACTATTTAGCTCTCCCATAAGAAATTTAAGTTTCTCAGAGTCTTCATCAAGAAGATAATAGAGATAGCGTTCAAAGTTTGATGAGACCTGAATATCCATGGATGGGCTTATTGTTGGTGTCACACTACCAGCACGATAGGTTCCGCTATTAAAAAATCGGGAGAGAATATCGTTACGGTTGGTAGCCAAGATCAACTGCTCAACCGGTAACCCCATACGGTGGGCCATATATCCAGCAAAAATGTCCCCAAAGTTACCTGTTGGAACAGAGAAGGTGACCTTTTTTTTGCCATCTTTTTTCACCCGGCCCCAAGCGTAGAAATAGTAGACAATCTGGGCTAAAATTCTTGCCCAGTTGATAGAGTTTACCGCCCCCAAATGAAACTTCTTTTTAAAGGCCAGGTCGTTAAAAAGCTGTTTAACAATAGCCTGCCCGTCATCAAAAGTCCCTTCAATAGCAATATTATGGACATTATCATCCAGAACAGTGGTCATCTGCTTCTCCTGTATAGGAGAGACCCGGCCACTGGGGTGGAGAATAAAAATTTGGATACCTTTACGGCCTCTGACTCCGTAGATAGCTGCTGAACCAGTGTCTCCAGAGGTTGCGCCGACAATATTTAACTCTCCGCCTTTTTTAGCTAGGATATATTCAAAAATATTGCCTAAAAATTGTAGTGCCACATCTTTAAATGCCAAAGTAGGGCCATGAAACAGTTCTAGAATATAGCGGTCGCCGACTTTTACAACCGGGGTTACGTCAGAATGGTTGAAACTGGCAAATGATTGTTCTATCAGTTGATCAAGGTCGGCAGCAGGAATATCAGAATCACCAACAAAAAGCCCGACAACCTCTTTGGCTAAATCTGGAAACGAGAGACGTGACCAACTGTTAAGGGTTGCATCATCAATAGAAGGAATTTGTTCTGGTAACAGCAGACCACCATCGGTCCCCAGCCCCATCATAACCGCTTCTGAAAATGTTAACGGAGCAACACCACCACGAGTACTGATATAACGCAAAGCTTTCTCCTACAAATCTAGCCAGGAAAGATCCTGGTTTTGAGTCAGACCTAGAAACGGCGGATAGGAAGTGCGTGCCTAGGTTAGACCAAGCAAATTCAAACCAATTGTAAACTTAGAATTCTCAGCACTGCTCAATCCATAACGTCCCATAAACTCTCGAGCAAAAAGAGAGAAAGATTGTGATGAGCCAGATATCTTTTCTATCTCCACTTCTCCGATAACCGACTCTCTCTCACCAGCCTGAACTATCCCCCAGTCCAGAGCCATCTCAACGCGACTTCCATCGGCTAAAACAAACTGCCGTGTCTGTCGTTCTATGCTGGTCTTCATGAGGGTGGTAAAAGTTAAATCCTCAACTCCCCCAAGGTCATAAAACAGCATATCCAACTTATCTTTAACTACACCTTTTGAGATGTCAGAATAATGTAAGCTAGAATAGAAGCTCTTGGGGGGGTTGGTCAAGTTCTGTTCCCACTCTAAACGCTTGGCAACACCATTAATTACAGAGCCAAACCCCTTCATACCCAATATGCATACTCCAGGTTCAGGCTCTCGCAGACGCATTGCTACACGCTTTTTCAGCAAGTATCTATTTGAAGTATCAAGATAAATTGTCAGCATAGAGTTGTTTACCCACTCGCCAACAGCCTGTTTTTCCAAGAGATGGTCAAGCTTGATTTGGTTGAATTTTTTTTTTGCAGAAACAACAAGTTTTATCTCCTCTTCAACAGTACCGCCCATAGTAGAACGTGAAGAGGATGAAAATTTCCCTGATTTAATCATTTTCACTACAACAAAAAGCTAACCCGGATTTCCGGGTGAAAAAAGTAGAGTCTCAATTTACTACTTCCTTACAGGATACCCCTGGCTTTCCCACTGGATCATTCCTCCGCTCACATTATAGACATGAGCAAAACCGGCCCGCTTTAAAATAACTGTCCCTGTTAAAGAGCGGTTACCACTGCGACAAACTACAGCCACCTCTCCATCAGGACATAGCTGTTTCACCTCATCAATCCTTTTTTTCAGCTCATGGAGTGGAATTAGAACCGCCTCTTTGGCGTGTCCTGCCTCAAACTCTTTTGGAGTTCTAACATCAATCAAAACCACTGCTGGTTTTTGTGACAGTCTGTTGACCAACTCGTGGACTGTAAGCTTTTCAACACCTAACAGGCGGGCAAACACATGAGACCGCAACATAAAACCGAGGAGCAACAATACAACAATCCATTGCAAGCTATCTTCGTTTACTTCTAGCATTTTGATGTTTTCCAGTTACCGGGATAATAGTTGTTAATCTAGATTTTTTGGTGCGGTACAGAAAATTGATTTGGTCAAGGTAACCAGATCAAGCACTTTGCAATCGCCAACTCGGTAGAATACCTGATTTGCCTCCCGCCTTGAGTCGAGAATATTTTTGTCCCGCATGATGGTTAGATGTTGAGAGACATTAGATTGTGTTGTGCCAACAGCCTCAACAAGCTCCTGCACACTCAACTCTTTCTCTTTTAGGGCGACGATCACCTTCAACCGTAAAGGATGGGCCAAAGCTTTCATACAGCGAGCTACTTTTTCGATATTGTTCTCGTTAAAATCTTCCGCCATGGTTCTGTCCCTTTCCATTATAGGGGATGTCACTGTATACTATGAAAATTGGTCGTCCATTTACACACCCAATATTAGTTTCTACTAATAATAGACTATGTATGAAATTGCGTCAACGTAATTGCGTTATAAATAAGCTTAATTCAACAACCACTTACTTTAGAGTTCAAAATGGATTCTGACCTCAATATTCAAGAAGAGCAAATATACAGCTGGCTTAAAGAGAATCCCGATTTTTTCAAAAAATATCCGGAACTGCTGCCTGCCGCAATTACCGCATCAGGAAAAGTCCTCAACCTGGAAGCTGGACAATTAAAATCACTGCAAAAACAAAATGAACAGCTTAAAGAACGACTAGAGAGTATATTGGCAAGGCTCAACCGAAACGATGAAATTCATCAAGCCTACCACGCCATCCAAATAAAGCTACTCACGGCCCAAACGCCTCAGGAGCTTATCACCGTTGCAACTGAGTCACCGGAAGAGGTTTTTGACATCGGTAGAATTACCGTTGCCATTTGTGAGGCAGAAAAAAACATTACCGGTTTATGTGTAGATATGGGTGATGATTTTCCTAAAGACCGTCTTTTTTTCATCGAAGAAAAAGAGCTGCTTTCTACCCTAAACAATAAAGAAGCTCCGATAATTCGGGTTGGCTTGGAGGGTAACAACCGCCATCTTTTTTTTGGAAGCTACACAAAACATATCCGCTCTGAAGCACTGGTTCCACTATTCAGCCACCCTGACAAAGGCAAGTCTCAGCTTATCGGTTCACTAAATATTGGTGACCCTTCTCCTAGCCGGTTTCTACCTAGTGACTCAACAGAACTACTGCAAGATCTGGCTAACGTATTGGGTCTGTGTCTTAGTCGTCTGGCAAACTGCCAAACAATTAATGCCTGACATACCAAACTAGGCATAAAAAGTGCGTTACCATACCAATATTAGATATTTCACCTAGATATTGTGGATGGACCTATGGCAGAAGCTGATATTTTCACCAAGTTTTGTGACAGCATGACCAGCAAATCTCCCCATACTGTTGCTGCCTACAGGCGTGACCTCAACCATTTTGCAGTTTATTGGCAAGATCTGGACGGCTCACCTCTAACTTTGAGTGCTGCCCAGCAAATGTTGCCAGCAGATATTCGTGGTTTTCTTGGCCTCTGTCATCGCCAGGGGCTGACTAAAACCACCATGCAGAGACGAATAGCCTCGCTACGAGCCTGGTTTCGGTATTTAGAGATTCAAGGGGTGGTCAAAACCAACCCGGCAGCCCTGGTATCTACCCCTAAAAGTGGCCAACGCCTACCAAGAGCACCAAGTGAAGAGGACACTGCACGCCTGCTTGAATTTAGCGAACCTCTTAAAACCGATGAGCCAGATTGGGTTATAAAACGGGATAGAGCTATTTTGGAACTTCTCTACGGTTCAGGGTTACGTGTAAGTGAGATGTGTGGACTCAACCTCAAAGATATCAATTTGCAAGAAAATGAGGCCCGAGTTCTTGGTAAAGGCAATAAAGAGCGAGTAGTTCCCCTTGGCAGACAATCAATTGAGGCTATAAACTCCTACTTGCAAAGCTTAAACAGAGCCATAGGTGCTGGTAGACCTGATACTCCACTGTTTATTGGCGTTCAACATAGTGCCAACCGTTGCCGCTTAAACCCAAGGCAAGCACAAAGGTTGATACAAGCCCGCCGCCGTTGGCTTGGGCTACCAGAAAAGATCACTCCTCATGCCCTTCGCCACGCTTTTGCAACCCATCTGCTGCAATCAGGGGCTGACCTAAGAGCTATTCAAGAGATGCTTGGGCACGCATCACTCTCTACAACCCAAAAATATACCCATCTGGATAGAGCAGGTCTGGCCAGGATTTATGATGCCGCACACCCAAGAGCAAAAAGAGGGGTTGCTTTGAGCAACAAAACCAAAACAACATGACAGTCCAAACAACCCGTATAATTGAGTGGATGCTTCTACCACCAGGAATAACCATCCTCTTAATTTTATTTGCTATTTTAGCTTGGAACCGGCATAAGAGAGATAGAGGCAGGGGTAGACCGGTAATTTTATGGCTTGCCCTATTCTCACTCTATTTTATGAGCATAAACTTTACCGCCAACCAGTTAATTACCCTGTTGGAACAGCCTGACAAATATCCGCCACTTACCTTAGAGCAGATAAACAGTTCTAAAGCCGAAGCTATAATAATTCTTGGACATGGTCGTTACGCAAAAGCCCCAGATTATGATAATGAAGATACCCTCAATACTGGCGGTTTGGCCAGAGCACGTTACGGTGCAAAACTCTATAGAGCCAGTAAACTGCCAATTTTAACCTCTGGCGGCACTCCTCGCCAAGAGCCAGTCTCTGAAGCTGCCATAATGAAAAAAGTTTTAGAGGGTGAATTTAATGTTCCAGTACGCTGGTTGGAAGAGAGCAGTAATAACACCTATGAGAACGCCCTTTTTAGTTCAAAAATTTTAGAAAAAGCTGGCGTTAAAAAAGCGTTGATAGTTACCCACTCACGGGACATAATCCGTGCTCTAAGATCTTTTGAAAAAGTCGGCATAATTGAGGCTGTCCCTGCTCCAACACTATTTGGCAAACGACCAAACTCAACATCTCTAATAAACTGGATTCCCAACCCCTATGCCCTTGGCCGTACTGCTGTTGCCCTGCATGAGCTAGCCGGAATGGTCTGGTACAGCATACGATATTAGGTAGAAGTTGAATCAGGACATTATTTACCATCTATGGCAGTTTTTTCCCTAACCAAAAACAACCCCTCGAAGCATGCACTGCTTATAAAGCATTGATCTAATTTAAATTAACCGCAAAAAACAGTTTGGCAAACTTTCTGCACTATATACAGTATCATATTGCAATCAACACAATAATAATGTCTAAATTTGCCTCCTAAATTGGAAAATATCTGTAATGAACTACTTAAAACCAATAACTCATGGGCTGTTAATCTTAATATTTATCGCTTCCACACCTTTTGCTGCTACTGCCTCTGACATCCTGGAGACACTGCAACTACCCCCAACTCCACTAAGGCAGATAAACGAGCTGCTTAAAAAGAGAGAGATGGCAAAAGAGCAGATCAAGATCACCCAGTTAAAAGCTAGAACCCTTATAAGTCGTGCCCAGCGCAAACTTGAAGAGTCACGGCAAGGGGCAAAAAATTCAGATAAAAACCTGAAAAATAGTTGGGAAAACAGTGCGACAAGCCTCTCGGATCTTGCTGTTATCAACCAGCAGTACCATGACAACAAAAAAGCAGCAAAGATTGCCCAGGAAACAATGCGCGAGGTATATCTATTAAGCGAGTCTAGAATTGTTCAAATCAATGAACAGATTGCTATGATAGAACATGAGATAGAGAGCATCAGAGCTGAATGGACCAACAAACATGGTGCTCAGGTTTTGGATGTTGCACGCCAGACCAAAGATCAAATTTTGAAAGTAAAAAACAGTTTTACTGAGTTGATCACCAGAGCACAGCAGAAAGTAAACAGAGAGCAGGCCGCTCTTCTAGCTGCAGAAAACAATCTTAGAAATGTTAATATCATTGCCAGCAACAAGACTCAAAAAACCCTCAACTGGGTGGCTGAAAAGCAGAACAGTGTTAAACAAGCTGTTGAGAAATCTGGAGAGTCCTGGCATATTTCAAGAGGTTCATATGGTGATATTCAGTCAGAATTAGATCTGGTAACCGAGACAAAAGACCAAGCCAGGCTGGCAATAAGTCAAGCTAAAGTGATTGGTGGATTGATTGCAGCAGATGTTGCTATTGCCCAGGCCAAGGTTGAAAGCCAAAAAGCCAAGTTAAATAAAGAGTTGAGGATTTTAGCATCACTACAAGCCAAAAGCGAAATGGAGATAGGGGTCTATAACCCAAAGCAGAATCTAATCAACAACCTAACAACTCTGGTTCGGGGACCGGTACAGTATAACAATTAGGTAAGAGTTAAAATCCGGCAGTAGTCTTGGCTCTTCATGACTACTGCCAGCAGATCTTGATCAGAGCATAGCTTTATTGCTTAAAACCAGCTTTTATACTTCAGTTCCAGATTCAGCCTCAGTTGCAGACTCTTCTTCCGGCTCTTCCTCTTCTTCCATCTCGATACCGTCAACTGGCCGGCCTAAAAAATCCAAGACTTTACGGTTTTGCCCAAAAGCCTTGCCATCGGCCTTTAGGCCGGCATCCAGACTGTCAAAATAGTCAAAACAGTACCGTAGAGGCTCATCTTCCTCAATTACTTCATCTAAAATATAGACGGCACGCTCTTCATCATCGTACCAATCTTCCAGCTTGAACTTATTTGGCTCTTCAAGCTTGGTTAAAATTGGCTCTTTGTTACCTAACTCTATTGTGACACTCTGCCCGACTTTGATATCAGCAACCGCTATTTTTTCCATGGAGTCTCTTCCTCTATTTTAGTCCTAAAATGTCGCCCATATCATACAATCCAGGCCTCTGATCTGCAACCCATAGAGCGGCCCGCACCGCACCATCAGCAAAAATCATTCGGTTTCCAGCTTTATGGGTAATCTCAAGACGCTCATTATCACCAATAAACATGGCAGTATGGTCACCAACTATATCTCCACCCCTGATAGTTGAAAAACCGATCTCTTTCTCTTGTCGTGCCCCAGTATGCCCCTCTCTTGAGAAAACTCCAACCTCATCAATATTTCGCCCTACCGCTTTGGCGATAGCCCTGCCCAAACCAAGAGCAGTTCCTGAAGGGGCATCTACTTTATTTCGATGATGAGCCTCAATGATCTCAATATCTGCTTGACCATCTAGTACTTTAGCCATCTCAGCAGCAATTTTGAACATCAAGTTGACCCCAACACTATAGTTGGGAGCAAAGACGATGGGGATAGACTCTGCTGCCTCTTGTAACTGCTCTACCCCTTGAGCATCAATACCAGTAGTACCTATCACCATAGGGGTGTTTGCTGCAACGGCAAGCTTGATGTACTCCAGGGTAGCTTGAGGTGCGGTAAAATCAATCACCACCCGCTCTGGAGCAAAAACATCATTAGCAGAATCTGATAACAGTACTCCCAAAGCAGAAATACCTGCCAGGCCACCTGCATCCTGACCTGTCAGGCCTGAGACTGGACGCTCACTTGCAGCAACAAGCTTAGCACCCTGATGGTTGGCTACCGCCTTAACCAGCATTCGGCCCATACGGCCACCAGCCCCTACTACCCCTATTGCTGTTTCTGACACAATAAAACCTCGCTAATCAACTGGACATTTTATCTAGAAAGTCTTTTACACTATCCAAAAATGAGTTTGATTCAGGCTGGCAGTCCTCTTTCGAACAGTCGGCAAACTCTTCAAGCAGCT
>JADFZU010000045.1 GCA_015232365.1 Magnetococcales bacterium
GTGCCATTGTTGTGCTAATACAGGCCGAATCTGGATTATAGACGTCATCGCTTATTTTGTGGCTCACGAAGGTGGAATTTTGATTGATCGTATGGATAAGTGCCCTACGCCAACAAAAAATTCCTTTATGAACAAAATCTTTAAGCTATAATATCCATAATTAATAAAACATACGGATTATGAATATTATCCGAATTTAAGGCGATAAAATGGATCAGATAGCGGATTTTAATGAGCAAGACCGTGATGTCATCTATCGTGTGATTGAAGCACGGCGGGATATTCGCCACTTTCTACCCAATCAGTCAGTTCCCAAGGTGGTTTTAGAGCGAATTCTCCATGCGGCCCATAACGCCCCTTCAGTGGGGCTTATGCAGCCTTGGCGTTTTATCCGTATTTCGGACAGAGATTTGCGTAGTAAATTACGTGCAGAGGCAGAAAAGGAGCGTCTCAAAACTGCCGATAGGCTGGGAGCTAGAAAAGAGCAGTTTTTAAAATTGAAGATTGAGGGTATTCAAGATTGTGCTGAACTACTAGCTATGGTTATAGCCCCTGATGATGGAACTATTGTCGGACGCAATACCATGCCCCAAGAGATGGCAATTTCATCTTGTGCTTGTGCTATTCAAAATATGTGGCTTGCGGCCAGAGTGGAGAATATAGGTCTGGGTTGGGTCTCTTTTTATGACCAACAAAAGGTGGCTAAACTACTCAAATGCCCTGATAACGCATACCCTTTAGCTATCCTCTGTTTAGGCCCGGTGTTGGAGTTTCCTCCAGCACCCCTCATGTCTATTACAGGCTGGAGGGATCAAAAATCTTTTGAATCAGTCTATTATCAAAATAGCTACGGAGAAGAGCCAACTAAACCGGTTGACTGTTAAATGGCAATCATAAATAACATACACACAAAAATTATCGAGGTGGCCGCAGATGCCATCATTACTTTTGAAGAAAATGGTCAGATTTTGCTCTGGAACCAAGGAGCAGAGACTATTTTTGGCTTTAGTGCTGGGGAGATTCTTAAACAGAATATATCCATTGTAATCTGCCAGCAGGATCAGGAAAAATATTTTAGTGCCCTGTCTGCACCAAACTACTCTACCCAAAAATTTGTCCAGGGCCGTACTATCGAATTTAATGGCGTTCACAAAGGTGGTTTTCTAATTCCTCTTGAGGCGACAATCTCATCTTGGGAGGAAGATGGAGTGATCTATTTTTCTGCTGTTGTACGTGATATCTCAGCACGTATAGCGGTAGAAGAGAGAAACGAGAGAATTCTTCAGTCGCAAATTGCCATTAGTAGCCTTTTGAAAATTTCTATGAAACCCCTTTCGCTGTCAGAACTGCTTCAAGAGGCCCTGGTGACCATTCTTTATGTCCCGTGGTTATCTACGGAGTCAAAGGGGGCAATTTTCCTCCTGGAAGAGGGGGGTAATACCCTGTCTCTTAGGGCCAGCACCGGTTTACAACAGCGTATATTGACAATATGTGAGCGAATTGATGTTGGGCAGTGTCTCTGTGGGGAGGCAGCATTAAGACGTGAAATTGTTTTTAAAAGCCATGTTGACTCAGACCACACCGTACCAATTCCTGCTGTTGACGACCATGGTCACTACTGTATTCCAATTATTTTTAATGACAAACTCCTTGGTGTGTTAAATGTCTACGTGCCAGCAGGCCATCCCGAGATTCAAGAAGAGAAGGAGTTTCTTCAAGCTATTTCCAATACTCTGGCTGGTGTTATTACCCGTAAAATTGGTGAGCAGGATCTGAAAGCGGCTAAAGAGGCTGCTGAGATTGCCAATCAAGCAAAATCCGACTTTCTTGCCACTATCAGTCATGAGATTCGTACCCCGCTTAACGGTATAATCGGCATGACTGAACTCTTAATGGAGAAACATCTCTCAAGTAAAAAACAGTTCTATGTGGAGATGATTAAAACCTCCGGTGAGTCTCTGCTTAGGGTTATCAATGATGTTCTCGATCTGTCAAAAATTGAGGCAGGAGAGATAAATTTCGAGGAGATTACTTTTGATCTCCGTAATACCAGGAGAGAGTTGCGGGATCTGTTTGGTGAGCTTGCAGCCAAAAAGGGCATCCGTTTTCGGACGAGAATTTCGCAAAATGTACCTAAATTTGTTGTTGGTGATCAGCACAGAATCCACCAGATCCTCGTCAACCTGCTTAGCAATGCCATGAAATTTACTGAGCGGGGCGAGATATCTCTGCGTATAGAGACAATAGAGCGAGATAATCAGCCTTGGATCTATTTTAAGGTAGAAGATACCGGGATTGGAATTCCCAAAGAGGTTCAAGAGACGCTTTTCCAACCATTTACCCAGGCCGATACCTCAACTACCCGTAAATTTGGCGGTAGCGGTCTTGGGCTGACAATTTGTAAAAAATTAACAACCCTTATGAAAGGTGAAATCTCCCTGACCAGTGAGTTGGGTTCCGGTAGCTGTTTTATTGTTACTTTGCCTATTAAAATAACAGATTCTGAGCCGGTTCCTGCAGCCCCAACCAAAAAAATGGAGAAGGTCTCTTTTTCTAAAAAGACCCAGGTTTTGGTTGTTGAAGATAATGTTGTCAATCAACGGTTGTTCCAGATTATTCTCAAAAATATGGGTATCAAGGTTGAGGTAGCCAATAATGGGCTTGAGGCGTTGGCCTTGCTGGATGTTGATAGCTATGACCTGGTTATGATGGATTGTCATATGCCGGAGATGGACGGTTTTGCTGCAACTGAAGCCTACCGGAAAAAAGAGGCAGCAGAAAAACCCCTAAAAAAAATGCCAATTATCGCTGTTACCGCAAATGCCATGCGTGGTGAAAAGTCTCGCTGTCTTGGTGTTGGTTTTGACGATTTTCTAACTAAGCCGATTGATAAGAGTGAACTGCAAAAAATGCTTATGCTGTACATAGATCCAAAAAAATATTCTGTTAAAAAATAGGCTTTTTTGCAAAACATCTACCCTCTCTAGGTTGAATCCCGGTCTACCCAGCGGTGGATTCGATTGATAATTTTTTTTTGCTCTGCATCTGATAGGCTGGCGTAGAGGGGTAGGGCTAAGCTGTGATCTGATAATCTGTTCAGGCATGACTCTTCTTGATCTAGCTCTATATGATACCAAATAGGTGGGGCTGCTCCAATTCCAGCCTTGTTGAGAAAAAGCTGTAGCTCTTGTCGCTTTTGCTGGTTTGGTAGTTGAATTATAAATGCTTCCCACATGCGTCCAGTTTTTGGTGATGGAGGCAGTGTAAAGCTGTTTTGATTGTAGAGGTTAAGATAGCGGTCTGCTAACTGTTGACGCCGCCCCATAAGGTCGCCAACTCTGCTGAGTTGGGATAGTCCCAAAGCACACACCCCGGCTGCTGGGGGATGTTTTCGCTCTTTTTTTAGAGCGGATATCAGGGTCTGGTCTGTGGAGAGAACCAGCGAGGTTGCTCCTCCTTGGACCATTTTATTGCCATCTAACGCCACTATTTGAATGTTTGCAAAGCCGGTGGTTGGTAGAGGATTGATTATAGCTGAGATATCCTCCAGGCAGTGTTTGCGGCCAGTAGCTGGTTGTGCTGGCAGGCCAAAATTGTGCTGGATTAAATCTAGGACAGGTGAGTTGGTTGTGATCCAGTTTTGCCTGCCCCACATCTCTTGACCGCTATCGTTAAGCAGGGGTTGCCGGGATGGGGTCAGCCAAGAGTTTAAAAGAGCTTCTCTCCAGATAGGTTGGAGTAGGGGACTTGTTTCGACCTCCGCTCCTGACTGCCAGTTCAACAGTTTTTTCAAGTTTTTGAATAGCTCATTGGTGTCGGCAAATGCTACAGAATGCCGCTGCCAGATATCTTGCCAAGCCTCCTCCCACCTATTTACCAGAGTGATATCGGTTAAGGATTTTGCTGTTATCTGCTGGAGGAATTGTTCAAGATCAGCCCTGTTCAAGTCGGGGCGGACTAGAGGGATGGTGATTTTGCCAAGGCTATTCACAACGATTTATTTATTGGGTGGTGAGACAAACCCGGCTTTGCGTAAAATGTCTTGTCCCTCTTGACTTCTAACCCAGGCTAGAAAAGATCTTGTTTCACCTTCTGGCTCCCCAAGGGTATACATGAATAGTGGCCGGGCAAGGGGATATTGGTTGTTTAAGGTAAAGGAAGCAGTTGGTGGCACACAGCCATTTTTAACTGAGGTTTTGGCAACGCATAGAGTCTTTAAGTCGTTGTTTAAAAAGGACATGGCTGAGTAGCCAATGGCACACGGATCTGCAATTATATGGTCAACCACAGCTTTTGAAGATTTGCGGGTGACTAGAGAGTTGTTGAAGTGGGCCCGTTTGCCAAAAATTGTTTGGCGGAAAAAAGCGTAGGTTCCTGAGTTGTTTTTCCGGCTTACCCTGATAATCTTCCCTGATTCGCAGCCTGGGACTGTTACGCCAAGGTCGGACCAGGTATTATATTTTGACTTTTTACCATAAATACCAGCAAGTTGGGATAGTGAAATACCGTTTAACGGGTTGTTGTGATGGACAGCAACCGATACGGCATCCAGTCCAACTATGATAGCGTATGGTTTGGCGTTTGATTTGTTTGCAATTAAGTTTTTTTCTCGATTCCGTAGCTTACGGCTGGTATTGGCAATCTCTACATGGCCATTAATCAGGGCCGCAATGCCGTTGCCAGAACCACCTCCATCAACAACAATTTTTAACTCAGATTTATCATCGGTATAAGCTTTTGCCCATTCATTGGTAACATTAGCTAGAGTATCAGAACCCTTGATTCTTAACAGGCTTTCACTGCTAATTGCAGGATCAGCCCAGGCGGAAAACAGGACAATTGCCAGGGTAGAAATTAATTTTGCATGTCGTCCAGCCATTATAATCTCTCTATTAGGAAATCACGATATTGGGGTGATTATAGCTGGGTGTTGCCTCTAAAGGCAAGTTATGCGTACTTAAACCAAGAAGCGGCGGTTACTCAAACTTTAATTGGAATAAACAATATACAAACTTCCAACTGCATTTTTTGGTTGAATTGAGCAAAAAAAAGCCCTGATTTGTGTAAACCAGGGCTTTTTTTACTTTTTGCTGTTGCGAGTTAAAAGCGTGCTACACGGGCTTGAATACCAGTATAGTTGGTTATTTTAGCCATAGCTTGTGTTGCTGCGGCCTGACTTGGAAACGGGCCGGAACGGACTCGCTGGTATGTCTGGCCTTGAACCAGTGACGAATCTTGTTGAATAGGCAGGCCGATAGCGTTGACCTTCTGCTGTACATCATTGGCATGGCTCTGTTCCAAATATGAGCCTAGATCTACAAAAAAGCCCCGTTGCTGGTTCTGTGCATAAGTTGGAGCACCACCTTGGATATTTTGGCTCTGCTGCCCAGGGTAGGGTAGAGGTGGGTAGGCCGGCTGGTTAAATGCTGCTGGCATCGCCGTTGGTTGGGCTGGCGGTGGTGGAGCAATACCATGGTTGGCCGGTTGGGTCTGGTTAACATATCTAGCCTGGGCTGCAGGTGCACTACTGCCGCCTGTAAAGTCCAGATACGATCCTTGTTGAGCCACTGCTTGCATTGGGTTGGAAGATGATGGAGCTTTAACCATCTCTTCGTAACTTGGAATCGTATCTTCTTGAGGCTGCCTTGATACTATAGCCTGTTGTGGAGCCGGAGTACCTCTTGTATTTCTGGTAATGTGATTTGTTGGAGAGTTTTGGTATGTTGCTCTCTGCATATTTTTAGGTTGATGATGGCCAACGATTACTGGACGGAGGAAGATAACCAGCTCGGTTTTGGTTACTGTCCGGTCTTTATGGCTAAAGAGCATTCCGATGCCAGGCATGTTGCCAAGTACTGGTACTCCTGCGGACCCATTGACAATTTTATCTTGCATTAAGCCACCCATAACTGCTACCTGACCGCTGTGAATTCGCATGATGGTCTCCATCTCCTTAACCTCAATCTCAGGAATGGAGCTAGTGATATCGGACTCCAAACCATTGGCTGTGGTCGCCTTCAATGCTGGATTGGGGTCGTTCACCTCAGCAGTAATTCTAGTAATGGTCGGACGGACATTCATGGTAACCACACCATCTTTGGATATGTGCGGGGTAACGCTCATGATCAAGCCGACTGGAACTGTGTGAATCTTGGTGTCAAATGTTGGTGTTGAAGTTACAGTGTTGGAATCACCAGTAACGCTTGAGGTTGAGTTGTTGGACTTCATTGTGAAAAATACTTTATTTTTCACAACTTTAAGCATGGCTGGCTGATTGTTCAGTGCTGTGATTTTTGGGCTGGAGAGAACCTTGGTATTACCAAATGTCTCCAGTACTTTTATAGCAGCACGGATCGCTTTTTGCGAGGTTACAGTACTTGCAGGGTTTGGATCTCTGCCCAAGGTTAAAAATTCGCCGTTAGAGAAGATTCCCTTGATACCGATATCAGTAGCGGCATTAAACATCATATCCCAGTCAACACCCTCCTGGAAGCGGTCACTCAACTCAACTTCAACAACGGTTGACTCAATCATAACCTGGCGGTGCACGCTGCCCATGATGCTATCTATCATCTCTTTGATGCGATCATGTTGAGCAGCAGAGGCAAAAATTGATATTTGACCTGCTTCAGCGTTAATTGCCATAATTCCAGGTTTTTTTGCTGAATTATCTTCCTCAGCAGTATTGTTTGCAGTCTCTTGGTTGGGCTGGTCTGGAGTCAAGCCGATAAGATCGTCTGCAACTTCATGGCGTATAGAGGGTTGGCTTTTTGTGTCGTTCGACTCTTCCTGTTCTGCTGGGTTTAGTATGGTTTGAATATTGCGTGAAAGACTTTTCCAGAAGTCATTGGTTGTTGATGTGTCCAGACCTGAAGTTGAGAGGTTTGACTCTTCTTGTTGGGTACTATCTACATCAGTATTCATAGTTGTAGTTGAAAGTCTGGTTGAAACAGAGTTTGTGCTTTTTGCATTACGGATAATGTTGATATAGTCCACCTCATATATTTGCAGATAAGGCAGATCTGGAGAAACAACAATAGAGCCTGACTTGATTTCATAGCGGATTGCTACCTGTTTAGAGATCCGGTCTAAAATTTGCGGCAGGGTCTGATCGATGGCACTCAAGGTAACTTTGCCATCAATACCGGGATAGATGTCAATATTTACTCCAGCATCACGGGCTAAAGCAAAAAGTAGATCCCTAACCGACATTTCGGTGACGGTAATGGTGTACACTTCGTCAGGGATGGAATCACCATTTTGTTCGTTATACTCCGGCATACGGTTTAAATCTGGGTTTCTTACCCCGGAGTTGAAGTATGCTGGAGGGTCAGTAGGCCGTAAGAAGTGGGCTTTTGATGATTTTATCTTTGATGGTTGACAGGCTGTCAGTAGTAGACAACCCATTAACAAACCAATGAGTGGGCGATATGCCCATTTCTGTGGTGTTTTAGTATTTAAACCATCGATATTGCTGTGATTTTGTCTTGTCATTTTATTTCCCATCTCTTTTCAGATGCCTACCATCATTTATGTGGCTGGAGCTTTCCTTCCCAGGGTTCTATTTAAACCTAGGCTCGGCAGTTGTTCGTACATTACTGGCACAACCTCTTGACTGACTTGGCAAATCAGAAAAAAGTCTCATCACCAACAAGGTGTATTCGATTTTTCCTGATTTACCTGATAAACCAATATGTTATACCCTTAATGTACGCCCAATTGCCGAATCTAGCTTTAACATTATCTATATTTAGTAGCTGTTGTGTGACACTGAGTCGAAGAGAATGACGCAAACATTAGGCCAAAAGGCTCTATATCCCAATCTCGCTGGTTTTAGCCGGGTAAATATCCGGGTTTTATTTTATATTTAAGGTTGTCATGGTAAAAAACTCCATGATTACCGTAAGCTACAAGACTAAATCTTCCATGTCTCAAGGAGTCCGTTCTCTTGGCTCTGTAAGGCGTGCTACTCTTATAAAAACCAAAATATAGGTGAGATAATAATGGCGTTGATTAGTAGTCAAAATGTTTGTGTCGGTTTTGGTGGGCCGTTGCTTTTAGAAGATGTGACTTTTTCCATGGAGGCTGGAGAACGGGTCTGTCTGGTTGGTCGCAATGGATCGGGAAAGTCCACCCTGCTTAAACTACTTGCTGAAGAGATATACCCGGATGGTGGGACTATTATTCGTAACCGTGGTGTTCGTGTTGCCCGGTTGGAGCAGGAGGTTCCAGACTCTCTGACTGGCTCTATCTTTGAGGTGGTTGCAGAAGGTCTAGGTAAGTTGGGACGGTTGATTGCCGAATATCACCAGATTACCACCGAGCTTTCAGAGAGTAGTAGTGAGCAACTCATGGAGCGTCTTGATAAAGCCCACCACGCTCTGGATGCTGCAGATGGCTGGGATGCAAATAATCTAGTATCAACTACACTATCCCAGTTACGGCTGGAGCCTGACCTATCTTTCGTTGCAATGTCTGGCGGTATTAAACGCCGGGTTATGCTGGCACGAGCCTTGGTCTCCCAGCCCGACCTTCTGCTGCTGGATGAGCCGACCAACCATCTGGATATTGAGTCTATCAACTGGTTGGAGTCTTTCTTTGCAAACTACAAGTCGGCTCTATTTTTCATCTCCCATGACCGGATGTTTTCAGATAAATTGGCGACCAGGATTTTGGAGCTGGACCGGGGACGGTTAACCGACTGGCCGGGGAACTTCAAACTCTTTTTGCAGCATAAAGAAGAGGCTCTTCACGCTGAAGAGAGGCAGAATAGCCTTTTTGATAAAAAGCTCGCCCAAGAGGAGGTGTGGATTCGCCAGGGGATTAAAGCCAGGAGAACTAGAAATATGGGCCGGGTGCGGGCCTTGAAAGCCATGCGTGAGGAGCGTCGGCAGCGACGGGTTCGTCAAGGGACGGTGACAATGCGTATGGAGCATGCCGAGAGGTCTGGAAAGTTGGTGGTTGAGGCTGAAAATGTCTCCCTCTCTTATGATGGGGAGATGTTTATAAACGATTTTTCCCTGACTATTCAACGAGGTGATAAGTTGGGTATTGTTGGGCCAAACGGTTCAGGCAAAACTACCTTGCTGAATATATTGCTGGGTAAGTTGGCTCCCGATAGCGGAACTATCACCATGGGAACCAAAATTGAGGTTGCCTATTTTGATCAGCTAAGAGCTGCTCTTGATGAGAGTAAAACTGTTGAGGAGAATGTTGGTGGTGGGCGACAGCAGATTGTCGTCGCTGGCAAAGACCGCCACATAATAAGCTATCTGGCCGATTTTCTTTTTGCTCCAGACCGGGCCAGATCACCAGTTAAAGTTCTATCAGGCGGTGAGCGGAACCGTTTGTTGTTGGCAAAGCTGTTTTTGCGGCCTTCTAATATTTTGGTGATGGATGAGCCGACCAATGATCTGGATGTGGAGACTTTGGAGCTTCTTGAGGAGCTGTTGGCAGAGTATAAAGGTACCCTTTTGCTGGTTAGTCATGACCGGGCATTTTTAAATAATGTGGTATCAGGGCTGCTGATTTTTGAGGGGGGAGGAAAAGTTGTCGAGTATGTTGGTGGTTATGACGACTATCTTACCCAGTCCCAGCAACCGAAAACCGTCCAGAGCGAGAAAAAGATAAAAAAAGAGCTGGCGCCAACTGCTAGAAAAGTTAAAAAACGCACTTACAAAGAGAGTTTGGAGCTTGACTCTCTTCCCGCTATAATTGAAGCACAAGAGCAGGAGCTTGCAGATATGCAGAGCCAGATAGCTCTTCCAGGATTTTATCAAGGTAATAGCTCAGAGGTGGCAGCAGTTCTAAGTAGGTTGGAGGAGTTGGAGGCAAAGCTGGCTGTTGACTATAAACGTTGGGAATATCTTGAGGCTTTATGAAACCTGACGTAAAAACACTTAAACCAAACCCGCGCCTGTTGGCGGTAGAGGCTGTGGTTAGGGTTACTAGAGACAAGTTACCTTTGGCACTTGCTTCTGAAGCCGACGGATTGGAAACCAGGGACCGGGGTTTGGCTTTTGAGATCGCCTTTGGCACCATCCGTTATCTCTCCCTTCTTGATGCTATCCTTGCTAGCTGTATTAACCGGCCAATAGCAAAGAAGAGACATTTTTTGCAAGCTGTTTTAAGGACCGCTCTCTACCAGGCCAGATATATGCGAGTTCCAGACCGGGCGGCGGTCAATGAGGCTGTGGCTTTGCTAAAGCTCTCTCCAGAGCAGGCCCATAGCGGATTTGTTAATGCTGTACTGCGTCGGGCGGTAAAAGTTGATCCTGAGTTGATTATCAATGCTGTAAAGGGCAAGAGTGAATCTTTAGCTCTCCGTTATGGTCATCCCGGCTGGTTGGTCAAAGGTTGGCTGGCTTCAGAGACAAAAGAGCAGGTTGTCGCCAGGATGAAGGCAAACAACTCTCCTCCGGTTTTAACCCTGCGTAGCAACACTCTGAAGATAGGTCGTGAAGCACTGCTTAAAGCTTTAGAGATTGATGATGCCGTAGCTGCTCCCCATACACCGGATGCTGTTTTGCTTCCATCAGGTGGGTCGGTAGAGGGGCTTGTTGGATTTTCCAAGGGGTGGTTTGCGGTGCAAGATCAGGCTGCCCAGTGGGTCTCAAGATTGTTAGCTCCAAAACCTGGTGACTATATTTTAGATGCCTGTGCTGCTCCAGGGGGTAAAACTGCCCACTTAGCTGCCCTGGCTCAGGGTGAGGTTAAAATTGTCGCTGTTGAAAAATATCCTTCACGCATAGAGCGTCTGGAGGAGAATCTCAAACGGTTGCAGATTTCCAGAGTGCAAGTTCGTCTTGGTGATGTAAGAGATACAGCACTTTTGGCCGGGAAGATGTTTGATAAAATTTTGGTTGATGCCCCCTGTAGCGGTACTGGAATTATTCGTCGCCATCCTGAAATTAAATGGCGGCGACGGCCTCAGGACATTGTGGCTTTGGTAGAGGAGCAGGCTGGGATTTTGGCTGCTGTAGCTAAACTGTTGCGTCCAGGTGGGGTATTGGTCTATGCCACCTGCTCTGTAGAGCTTGAGGAAAACAGCCAGCAGGTTGGTGCATTTTTAGCCAAACATCCTGGTTGGCGACGGGAGCCTGTTAACAAAGAGATGGACTTGCTTCCTCCTGGGGCTATCTCCATTGATGGTGACTTCAGCGTTGAGCCGGGGCAGTTTGCGATGGATGGATTCTTTGCCGCCCGCTTGCTACGAGATAAATAAAATCGCTGTTATCGTGTTTAGATGCCACATGTAGAGCCTGGTTGGCTCTTTTCCTCATCCGCTGTGCCAGAACCAAGGCAAAAAAAATCAGCAGTCTCTGGAAGTTTCCTCAAGATGTATGGTCATTCCAATAGGTTATGCTTGGTGGGTGCTTCTAGCTTCTAAATATAGGTTAAACTAAGAGTGCTTTTTCTTTCGGAAATAGCTCATAACCGAGTGGATCGGGATGAAACCTTGTAACTCGCCTTGGTTATTGACCACCGGCAAAGCTCGAAGGTTGAACTCCAACAGAAGCTCAGCCGCCTGATTGATTGAGCCGGTTTGTGGTATGCGAATTAGCTGCTGTTCGGTATTTATTTTTGACACTGCCAGGGTGTAAACAGCTTTATCTCTTGGCCCCATAGCCTTGGAGCCAAAAAATGGTCCCATTATCTGTCTGAGGTCACTTTTGCTTACTACTCTGATTAATTTATTCCCCTTATCAATAACGCCAATATAGTTCTTTCCCTCATTACGCATGGCGTTAATTGCAGTCATGATCGATTCGCCCTCTTTCATAGTGAAAGGCTTTTCAGTCATTACTACTTTGATTCCACCTGGTTCGTCAGGCACTGGCAGGCCGTCACTGGTATCGTAGTTTCCTGGCTCGCCGCCCGCCAAAGGATTGTCTTCTACCAGTTCTGTGCCGTCGCCAGCTTCTGGATCATCACTGCCTACTGCTTCAGAAAAATCTTCAGCAACATCGTCGGATGTCTCTTCTGGTTGCTCCTTGGCCCGTTCAGCCATTTCAGCGTCTTCCTCTTCAGTACCTGGTATGGATACGTCGAGTAGTGGGTCTGCAAAACCTTTAGAGAGAAGAATCCGGCAGGTCTCTGCTGGAAAGCTGGCTACCTGCATCTCGGCAACAATAGCCAAATAGGTTCTTTTTTCGTTAATTTCTGGAAGTTTGTTGCCTGGCTCTAAACGTTGGGTATCTTCAAGGAAGAGGTGGCCTCCATCCTTCATTTTCTCTTCTACCAAGCCGTTGAACACTCCAACAATCTGGTTGGCAACTTCATTAAAACCCTCTTGGATCTCTTCGTTATACTCACGTGTTTGAACCTGATTCTGAATGACATCCTCGCCCATCATCATCATCAAGCCTGTCAAAGCTATGGATGTTGCAACGTCAATAATTATATAAACATCGCCTGTCTTCAGGCCGTCTTCATTGACATAGGCAACGCAACGGTCTTTTTCCAGCAGGCCTCCCAGCTCATCCTCGCCACGTAGTAGCTCTACCGTGGTGAGATTGATTGTCACAGGGGCTGCTGTCAGAGTGTTTAGGTCTGTACTTAACTTTCCTAGAAAATTAAGAAAAAATGGTTTGACTTGTTTGACAAGTGTATCGGGAGTTTCCATAAATCCTTCGCTCGTAATCTACCAAAAAGAAAAAGGGTAATCGAGTACGCCAGCCCAGCTATTTGATGAAGCCATGGCTTTCCTGCTTATCTTGCTGATTTAAAACAGAAAACCAAATTTCAACTTGCGGCATGATTGTCCAGTATACCTTAAAAAGTTTCTTTGTGAATCATATATTTAAAACATATAAAATATTATGGGTCGGGAAGTTTAATGCAATATATGAACCATAATCCAAGAAGAAAAATTGTCAGAGGCATTAATTTTTTTAAAAAGTGCTTAAGATAGTTTTCTAACTACCGATAAAAAGAACAAGAGATTGTTTAAATAGTTGATAAAGACATACAGTTAAACAGCGAACCGTAGGCTCTTTTTAAGTAAGAGCCATATATCGGAGGATTAAAATAAAATGCCCTTAACAATAAACTCTAGTATTGCGTCTCTAAACGCCCACCGCTCTTTACGCAACAACACCTCCGCTTTGAGTAAAACTTTTGCCCGGCTCTCGTCTGGATTGCGAATTAACTCGGCAAGTGATGATGCTGCTGGTCTGGCTATGAGTGCCAAATTGAAGGCGGCAGTTTTAAGTACAAATGCCGCTGTAAGAAATAACAACGATGGCATTTCAATGATGCAAGTTGCTGATGCTGCTCTGGCTGAGACCAGCACTGCCCTGCAACGAATCCGTGAGTTGGCGGTACAGTCAAATACCACCACAATGTCCGGGACAGACCAGAACAATCTACAGCTAGAAGTTACTGAGTTGATGGCAGAGATACAGCGTATCTCAACTACAACTGAATTCAATAATATGGATCTGCTCGACGGCTCCTTTTCAACTACCAAGGCAATATTTCAAATTGGTGCCGATGCAGGACAAACCATGGTAGCAGCTATTACCAGTGCAGGGGCCGACTCAATAGGGGCCTCAACCGGTACTGCAGCAAATGGAATCAGTGTCGGCTCTGCTGCTTATGATGGCGGCTATATCTCTACCACAATTGACAACCTTGACATAGCAATAGATTCGGTATCCGCTATACGGGCACAGATTGGGGCTTATCAGAACCGCTTTGAGTCGGCTGTAAATAGTCTTAGTGCTATTTCTGAAGCAACAGAAACGGCACGTGCAAGAATTGTCGATGCTGATATTGCCGCTGAGACTTCTAAAATGACTAGATTGTCGATCTTGCAACAGGCTGGTGTTGCAGTCTTGGCCCAAGCTAATCAGCAACCGGCTATAGCCTATAGGCTTTTGGATAGCCTTAAATAAGTCTGGAAACGGCAGTTAGAAACAGACACGCCTAACTGCCGAACCTGGATAATCGCTCGCTTATTCAAACCTCTGCTTATTACTACGGTCTACGAAGAAAAGTTCCTTGGTTCGCTCTGCATATTGGGCAAGAATGTCTGTGATCCATTAAATATTCAGTGAATAGTGTCAGGGCCATGACGCCAAGCTTGGGTAGTTATATCTATTTTAACCTGAACTACCTATGTAGGTAGCTGGGACAGGGGTAGGCATAAAGGTTTGGTTTGAGAGTTAATTTGCAACATACACCACGACTATCATTTTACAGAGGCTGCCTTTTGTTGCTGTTTGGGTTATCTGCTAATCTACTCTGGTCTACCCCTCTCCTGGCATTTAGCTGCAAAAGCTCTTCAGTTCCTGTTAAGATCTCTACACGGTTTGTTAAAGCTGTTCCGGTAATAGATAACAACGCTTCCCAGCGGCGGTTAAATAAAAAACACCGGAGTCGTAGAGACTCTACCCAGACCATTGGTATGACTGAAAGCGGCCTCTTTATAAGGGTTACAACATCTTTTGCCATTAAATCATTCCGGCGGAGTAAAAAATCCTGTGTCGCTCTTCATGGGGTAAAGGTTGAGTATGGGTTTGGCAGTACACCGGTGCTGATTGATAAACAGTTCCGTCCTGGCAGTTGTGAATATCGTGCTATTTACGACCATGAGATTGAGCATGTTAGAATTATGAATAGCAAAGGTAGGAGCTATAATGAATGGATTCATAAACAGATGTCATACAGATTAAAATCAATCACCCAGAGGCTGACAACAAGGCCAAATCAAGAGCAGAGACGGATAACGGGCAGGGTGAAAAAGATAGCCGCATCTTTAATGCGTAAGCTTAATAATAGTCTTTCAGTAGCTCATGCGTATATTGATACCCCGGAGAGTTACCGGAAAACCCAGGCTAAATGTTCAGGCTGGAAGTGATAAAAAATCTTGTTGGAAACTAAAACAAGCTATCTGATTGATCGGTAATGTTGACCTTAATTTTCTGTTTTATAAAGTAATTATTTGTGTGTATAGCTTTCCTGTTGATACGGACAACCAGGAAAAGCACCTTTGTTGATCAAATGCTAAGATGGAATGTTGCCAATTTATGAAGTATCCGGGTAGAGTAAACTATTTTTCCGTGGTCATTAGGGCCATCTATGGCATAATAACTTGCGGTTGTTGCAACAATATCTGAATTGTCCATTTTTTAGTTGGTAGTGGGGGAGTATTTAATGCAGATTCGGCATATTCTTCTGTATGGCATAATAGGTATCTCTTTTCTCCTGCTGTTTGTTGGTTGGTGGTATCGTTCTCAGCCAGATGTGGAGATTGGTCGTCGCTTGGTTGTTAACTCCTGCGGGGTTTGTCACGATCTGACTGCTGCACAAAACCACGAGCGTGGCCCCTATCTATGGGGAGTCTATAATCGTCATGCAGGGTCTTCTGGTTTTAACCATAGTGAAGCTTTTCTCAATAAAATATCTGGTAGTGATTTTATATGGGACGATAAAAATTTAAATGCGTTTATATCTAACCCCAGCAAGTTTATCCCTCGAACAGAAATGGGCAAACATGATTCAAAACACCCAACGGCATTTTCTGGTATAGAAAGTGCCTCAAACCGGGAAGATGTTATTGCCTTTTTAAAGACACTTCGTTAGTCACCGCTATACCTAAAATATTCAGGATAGATTTTCCCGTTCCAAGAGAGGTTGGGGTCTGATGCAAGTTGCTGTTGCCCGTTGGGGATGGATGCTCTTTAAGCTGTTGGTGGCTGGGGGAGTTGTTTGGTTTCTTGTGAGTCAGGGCAAACTTGATCTGTCTATCTTTCTTGATGGGGGGATTGGTGCCGATATAGTCGTCGTTGCCCTGATATGTAATTTTGCAATGATCTCCCTTACCTCATTGCGTTGGCAGTTCCTTCTTGCCAGCCAGAAAATCTCCTTACCATTCTCCTGGGTTCATAGCATAACCTATCTTAGTATGTTCTTTAACCTGCTTATACCTGGCTCTGTTGGTGGTGAAGCGTTGCGGTTGAATTATACATTTAAAAGTGTCCCTGGGCGTAAAAGTGCTGTGATTCTTACAGTTTTTGCAGATCGTGTTATCGGGTTATACGGACTGTTTGTTCTTAGTCTGGTTGGGCTGTTGATCAGCCTGCCTACGGTTATGGCGGTTACCCCTCTCAAAGTTGCCATGGTCACTATAACAGCTATCGTTGTTGGTGGTCCGTTGTTTGCAATTCTTCTTCTGTTGCTTCTGCCGAGGATCTCTTGGTTGCGGAGCTATATCTATACTCCTCAAGATAGCCGTGTCTGGTCGATTATCAACTCAGTTGTTGATGTTTTGCGGCATTTTATTCGGGCAAAGTTGCGTCTGCTGTTTACCCTGTTGATATCTATATCTGCTCATACTATTGAAGTTTTTGCTCTGATTTGGATTGCCATGAGGCTAGATATGATGGCTATTACCGTAGAGGGTTTTTATGTGGCTACCCCTCTGGCATGGATGGCAAACATCATCCCGATCTCTCCTGGTGGTATTGGGGTTGGCGAGGTGGCCTTTGATCAGATTTGTCACTGGCTGCAACCAACTCAGGCAGCAGTAGCCTTTAGCACTATATTTTTTATAAACCGGATCTTTATGATGGTAGCCAGCCTGCCGGGATTTTTTGTCTATATTTTTTATAAACAGAAGAATCTTGTTTCAACCTAGAAACGGCGGTTGAAAGTGCGTACATGGCACAATCTATTGATTTATCAATTGTATAATCCATATTTGGCAGTTGTTCGTACATCACTGGCCCAACTTCTTGATTCACCTGCTTAGTTTTTTTATGTTGGGGAGTGATCCCAACAGCCAGATTAACAGGAAGAGAGCTTTTCCCATACTATCTCTGGAGTTATGGTTTGAAAACAGGGAGGCTGAATCTCTTGGGTAGTGTTTAATGGGCAGATCCGTTTTTTACATGGGGCTAGATCACATGTTCCGGTAAGGTGGGTATGGTTGTCGGATATTGTGCCAATTTTATCTGGGTCGGTGGGACCATATAGACATATTGCCGGAGTGCCCATTGCCGCTGCAAGGTGGGCAGGGCCGGTATCAACAGATACTACCCCATGAGCATTTTTCAGTAACATCGCAAGCTGAACTAGAGTCAGCTTATCGCTAACATGGCATATCTCTGGATCTGTCTGGGCAAGACGGGAAGCACGGCCTCTCTCCTGGCTGTTTCCCCATGGCAGAACTATATCTCCACTACCTCCTGCCAGCCTGCACAACTCCACCCAGTACTCCTCAGGCCAGTGTTTGCTAACCCAAGTTGTGCTGTGTAGAAAAACATAATATTTTTTTGCCGGCTTTTCTTGCTTAATTCCATTTAATTGCAGCCCATAATCCGGTG
The DNA here is from genome assembly GCA_015232365.1 of Magnetococcales bacterium. GTDB lineage: Bacteria > Pseudomonadota > Magnetococcia > Magnetococcales > JADFYX01. The sequence continues at coordinate 17,331 of JADFZU010000045.1, forward strand.
GCGTCTCTGGCAGAGTGTAATTTAGGGCCTGGGCAAAAAGATGGCGGTTTCTGGTGATGGCATGAAGTGTTGGATCAACTTTCAGGCGGTGGTTATAAAATAGACTGGCCAGCGGCTCTCTAGCAGATTTAAAATCCAGTCCCCACAGTGGGCCACGGGCCAGTCGAGCTGGGATTGCACTTTTTGCCAGACCCTGGCTATCGAGTACCAGATCATAACGCTGCTCTCTCAGAGAGCTGAAAAATTGCCTTAGATCTTTTGAGTAGATGGAGTGAGGCAGGTTTTTACGAATCCTTCGCCAAGGCATGGGTATGGTTTTTACCACTCCTGGATGCCATGAGGGGATTTCTCTAAAATTTTCCTCTACCACCCAGTGAAACTGGATATCTCCTAGCTGATGTCTGGCATCGCTCAATGCGGGCAGGGTGTGAATTATATCACCTAGAGAAGAGGTTCTAACCAGGAGAACGGTAACCATTATAGTCGCTCGTTGATTAGTGTAAATACCCGTTCCCCAAGGTGTGGGGGTGGGAGGCTGGGGTCAACTTTTGCGTTATTCATAACCTCAAGAGTGGTGTCAGCTCTCCAAAGTTCTCCACTGCTTCTGGCTCGCCAGCGAGCGTGTAGCCAGTTATACTGCTCGGCATAGTTATGGATTACCGGAGCGAACGTGGTGTTTATCTCTGTGGTAAGGGCTGCGACATCCTCTTCGCTGGCTCCTCTTTTTTTCTGTGGCTCTATGGCTGGCAGAGCAAACAGTCTTGCCTCTCCTGGAGTGTCACGAACAGCATAAATTGGTACTATTGGTGCTCCAAGCCCCAGTGCTAAACGGGCTGGACCTGGTGGGCATTGGGCCGGTATGCCGAGAAATGGAGCGGTAACCCCTCCCTCTCTGGTATTGATGTCGGTCATTAAACCCAACACCTTTTTCTCTTTGATAGCTTTGAGAATATCTCGTGGTTGGTCCCGGCGAATCCACTCTACACCATAAGGGGCGCGGATTTTTATAAATTCTGCTTCACTTAATGGATTGTTTGCATGGCGGTACACTATGGCAGCAGGCGTTGGTGCTACAAGCTCTGCAAACCGTTTTAGCCCCGGCTCCCAGCTACCCAGGTGTATGCTGCAGGCAATAACTCCACGGTCAAGTTTAAGAGCGTCATGAATATGTTCCGTGCCAATCTCTTGAAACTTTATATCACCAACCTGCATACCCTCTACATGGCTAAATAGAACATTTTCAAAAACTATTTTAACCAGAACCTGGCGCTGTTTTTCTGAAAGGGAGTTGCCATAAATCATTTGTAGATTCCGGTTGGCCCAGCGGAACTCCGATTTAAGGATTTTTTGTAGAACCGGAACCAGTCTCTTTACTTTTGTCTGGGTTGCTGTGATGGTTCCACTACGGATATAGGCGATGATGGTTTTAAGTGCAAGCCACTCTATATAGTGTTTCTTAGAGGGCTTATTGGTCATGATTTAATGGCAACTTCTAACTGTTTTAAGACAATATCCGGGGATATCTCTTTTAAGCAGCGTAGATGGATTTCTGGACACTCCCGTTTGAAGCATGGGGCACAGGGAAGCCTGAGGGAGATAACGTGGGCTTTGGGTCCGACCGGTGGGGTATGTTCCGGGTCTGAGGAGCCGAAAATTGCCACCACGGGTCTGCCAAGTGCAGCAGCTACATGCATGGGGCCGGAGTCGTTGCAGACAACGCAGTTGGCTATTGAGAGAATATCTACCGCTTCTGCCAATGTGGTTTTCCCAGCAAAATTATAGCCGTTGCCCTCAGCTTTTTCGGCTATTCCTGCACAGAGTTTCTCCTCTTTAGCTGAACCTAACAGCAGCACATTCCAGCCTTTAGCTCCTTGGATTCTTGCAACAGAGGCAAAATGCTCCTCTGGCCACTGTTTTGCCGGACCGTATTCAGCACCAGGTGAGATGGCAAGTGTTGGCTGTTTGGTATTGGTAACTCCCAACTGTTTGAGAAGTTTTTTTGCCCGTTTCGGTGATGAGGTCAAGCTTGGTGTCGGCAGAACCTTTGGCATGGCTTCATCACGTTCTAGGGCAAGAGCCATAAAGCGGTCGGCAGTTTTTTGCAGAACTGTTTTGTTTAGCGGTCTGGCATCGGTAAGGAGTCCCCAGCGCATTTCACCAATAAACCCGGTACGAATTGGGATTTTAGCATGGAAAGGGATCAAGGCAGATTTTAAGGAGTTTGGCAGTACAATGGCCCGGCTATATTGGCCAAGGAGGGAGCGGCCATGTCTGAAACGGGTAACAAGACCCAACTGTCCATGTTTTATGTTGGTGGGAACAGCTTTGCGAACCTCTGGCATACGTGACAGTAGAGGACTGCTCCACTCTGGTGCTAAAACATCGATAGGGGTCTCTGGCTGCCGCTCTTTTAACAGTTTGAAGAGTGGTTGAGCCATGACCATATCACCCACCCAGGAGGGGCCAACCACCAAGGTTGCAGGGATATCCAGGCTATCTTCATGGTCAGCCATTATTAGACCATACCACGCCGCTCTTGATCTGCAACAAAAGTGGCAATTCCGTCTTCCAAGGATTTAAACGGTTTTTCATAACCGGTGTTGCGAAGATTGGTTATGTCGGCTTGGGTAAAGTTTTGATATTTCTCAAGCAGGCCTTCAGGCATAGGGCGATAAGTTAGAGTGCCCTGGCCGAGAATATTAAACAGGGTTTTTACTATAGCGTTAAAACTCCGGCTTTTTCCGGTCCCAACATTAAATGAACCGTGTATGGGCTTTTTTGATTCGGCCAGAAATAGATTGACATCAACCACATCGCTAACATGGATAAAATCTCTGCGTTGAGCACCGTCTTCATAACCTCCAGACCCTTGAAACAGTTGTGCTGTACCGTTTTTACGGATCTGGTCGTGGAGCTGATAGACCATGGAGGCCATCCGCCCCTTATGCTCTTCACGGGGGCCGTAGACATTAAAATACCTAAGCCCAGCAACTGTGGAGTCGATTTCAGGCAGAAAACGGGCAACATATTGATCAAAAAAAAGTTTGGAATAGCCGTAGACGTTTAATGGTTTTTCGTTGTCTGGATGTTCAACAAAAACGGTGCTATCCCCGTAGGTGGCAGCACTCGATGCATAGACAAAGGCGGCTTTTTTATCAACAGCAAAATGGAACAGCTCCTTGGAGTAGGTAAAGTTGTTGTCCATCATATATTTGCCGTTATACTCCATGGTGTCAGAGCAGGCTCCTTCGTGGAAGATAGCCTCAATTTTCTCATTTTTTAATAGTCCTGCCTTGAGGTTCTCTCTAAATTCACCTTTATCCATAAAGTCGGCATAGTTTAAATCCCGTAGATTGAGAAACTTTTCGCCTTTGGTCATATTATCAACGACGAGAATATCGGTATCGCCACGCTGGTTTAGGCCTGCAACAATGTTGGCACCAATAAATCCTGCTCCGCCTGTTACAATATACATAGTTTTAATTATTCCTTTGGGGTTTTGATATTATCCACAATACGGCTGCTGCTGTGCCCTTCTACCAATGGGATTAAAGCCACCTCTCCCCCCCAGGATTTGACCTGGGCTGCACCGACAACCGTAGCTTCAGTGTAGTCGGCACCTTTAGCCAGAATATCCGGCTTGATGGTGTTAATCAAAGTCATGGGGGTATCTTGATCAAAAAGAATCACCATGTCTACTGATGCCATGGCTGCTAAAACCCTGGCACGGTCTTTTTCATGGATGATAGGCCGTGATGGACCTTTTAACTTTCGTACTGAGCTATCGGTGTTCAGGCCGATAATCAGCCGTGAGCCTAAGTTCCTGGCATCTTCCATATATGTTACATGGCCGGTATGGAGCAGGTCAAAGCAGCCGTTGGTGAAGACAATCTTATCTCCGGTTCGTCGCCATGCAGCAACCTGGCTGACTGCCGACTGTAGAGAGCAGATTTTAGCCGACTGCCCCATAGCCTCCTCAGTAGAGAGGGCGGCTATCAGATCCAACTGGTTGATGGGTGTGGTTCCAACCTTGCCAACCACCACCCCTGCGGCAATATTAGCCAGGTGCAGAGCATCAATTTTATCAAGCCCAACTCCAAGTCCGGCAGCAAAGGTGGAGACGACCGTATCTCCAGCACCGGATACATCATACACCTCACGGGCGACAGCAGGAATCCTGTTGGGGCTAGAGCCTTGTTTTAACAGGGCAATACCCTGTTCGCTAAGGGTGACGGTAAGAAAATCCAGATCCAGCTCCGTGGATAGCTTCTCTCCGGCACTCAGTAGTCCTGGTAGATCATTGATTGGGAAGGGGATAGCCGTTGCCAACTCTTTACGGTTGGGTGTGAGGGTGGTTGCACCTCGGTATTTTTCATAGTTGACCCCTTTAGGGTCGACCAGAACCGGGATATTCATCTCTTTGGCGGTTTTTATGATTGCTTGACAAACCTCGACACTCAAAACTCCCTTTCCATAGTCTGAAAGGATGACTGCTCCAGGGTATGGTTCAAGTTTTAGCTGTTGCAGAACCTTCACCAACATGGTGTCGATTGTCTCCGGCTTAACCGGATTGGTATCTTCTCTGTCGATACGCAACATCTGTTGATGGCCGCCAATTACACGGGTTTTAGTTGTTGTCGGCCAACTATCAACGGTTTGAATACTGCTGCCATCAATTCCAGCCGATGCGATTAGATCTTTTAGTCTCTCACCTTCACTGTCATCACCAATCAAGCCAACCAGGCGGGAGTTTATGCCAAGATTGTTAAGATTCAAGGCGACATTTGCTGCAGCACCGGCACTTTCGCTCTCTTGGGTTAAAAGAACAACCGGAACCGGGGCTTCTGGGGATACCCGTGAGACCTCTCCCCAGAGAT
>JADFZU010000046.1 GCA_015232365.1 Magnetococcales bacterium
AATAACTGACTTAAAATATACAGTTACCATAGTCTAAAAGTACCTGAGCGGGTCAGTTGTTTTCGGTAAAAAAAACAGTTACTACTGAATCGCAGTTATTTTCAGTTCAGTCAGGCTCTGTCTGTGACCGTTGGTCCGGCGATAATTCTTCCGGCGGTTCTTCTTGAAAACAAGGATTTTTTTGTCCCTGAACTGAGATACAATAGTTCCCTTGACTTGAGCAGAATCAAGTTCCTTGCCGGTTTTTATGCCGCCATCGTCACTTAACATTACCACATCGTCCAGAGTAACTTCATCGCCCTTTTCACCAGATAGGGACTCAACACGCAGGATATCATTCACTGCTACTTTATATTGTTTGCCGCCAGTGCGAACTACTGCATACATGTTAAAACAACCTCCAATTTCAAGCATTGAGACTAAATTTATTTGTTTATCAGTAACTTAAAGAAACAGTATTCTGTTTCACGATAATCCTGTCAACAAGAGAAGCAGAAACTTCATGCCCTCTGAACCGACCCATTATCACGGTATTGTCGAAAGAGTCAATTGGAATTTATTAATAATTGCAAAGTTTCAAACAGTGGAAGACCGACAACTCCAGAATATGACCCCGCAATTTTTTCCACCATAAACGAGCCAACCCCCTGTATAGCATACGATCCAGCTTTGTCAAACGGCTCTTGTGTAGCGACATATGCAGCAATTTCTGCTTCGGTATTTTTTTTAAACCAGACATCGCTTTTAACGGTCCGGGAGTGGATTGTTGAACTATTTTGCAAAATCATGGCAATTGCGGTGAGAACATGGTGTTTTTGACCTGAAAGCCTGGTCAGCATATTTATAGCATCCTGCTCATCTTTTGGTTTACCGAGAATTTTACCGTTTAGAACTACAACAGTATCGGCTCCTAGAATGTTTTTGTAACCGGATTGCAATCCTGCCTTTGCTTTTGTTATAGCCATTCGTTTGGCGTATAGTTTGGGAGTCTCTTTTTTTAAAACGGTTTCATCGACTTTGGTTGGGTAGATAAAAGGCTCTATACCCACTTGTCGCAACAGCTCTAGCCGTCTTGGTGATGCCGATGCCAAGCATAAGGAGTAGTCTGCTTCAAGCCAAGGCAGCGGTTTTTTATCTCTCATAACGGTTTTTTCCTCCCCAATTGCAAGGGTTAGGTATACAGTATCGCTGTTTTGTTAAGTAAATCTATGTTGGCTGTTGTAGACATGGTATTCAAAGCGATCTTATTTATAGTGTATCAGCTAGTGCTTTTATAGGCTCTATATAGTATGGTTGCAGAATACAAACTATATTTAATGTGCGTTAACATGATTCTATACCATGTGACAACTTATCACTCTTCGAAATCGTACTAAAATGGTCTGAAGTGAAGATCCAATCTCCCGATAGCAGTAGTCCAAAAAAAGAGCTGCCCCCAGTTTTAGCGGAGTTGCACGCTCTGATTGAAAATGATTTAGAGCAGACCAACCGCATAATTGTTGAGCAGCTAAATGCACAGGTAGAGTTGATTCCTACCTTGGGTTCCCATCTAATCAATAGCGGTGGAAAACGGCTGCGTCCGGCTCTGACCCTCTTAACGGCAAAAATGTTCGGTTATTCTGGTGACCAGCATGCCCTACTTGCGGCGGTTATTGAGTTTATCCATACCGCAACCTTGCTCCATGACGATGTGGTTGATGGATCTTTGACCAGGCGTGGTAGCGAGACGGCAAACTCGGTTTGGGGTAGCAAAGCCCCAGTACTGGTAGGTGATTTTCTCTTTTCCCGCTCTTTTCAAATTTTAGTTAGCCATGGAGATTTGAAAGTTCTTGAGGTTGTGGCAGACGCTTGTGCGATTATCTCTGAGGGTGAGGTGTTGCAGTTGGTGGTTACCAAAGACCTTTCAACTGATGAAGAGAGATATATGCAGGTTGTCTCCAGCAAGACTGCAGCTCTATTTTCTGCTGCCATGCAGCTAGGTGGAATATTGTGTAAACGTAGTCCAGAAGAGATTGAACATTTGGCCAATTATGGCCTGCTGTTAGGTCAAGCCTATCAGGTAGTTGATGATGCTTTGGACTATTCGGCAACTCAGGAGACCCTTGGTAAAACCATAGGCGATGATTTCCAAGAGGGCAAAATAACTCTCCCGGTCATCCATGCTTATGCTCAAGGCAACGAAGAAGAGCGGGCGTTTTGGCGGCTATGTCTTGAGGATACAAACCATCCTGAGGGTGGTCTGCAGAGAGCCATTGGAATTATTAAGTCAAGAGGCTCTCTGGACTATGCCATGAAAACTGCCAAGAGACTTGCTGACGAGGCCAAAGAGCACCTGAAGAAGTTTCCAGCCTCTGAAGAGCGGGATACAATGTTGAAATTAGCCGACTTTGCTGTTAATCGTAACTATTAATCTCTAGATATTAATTTATACGTTAAAAAAACCTGCACCAGATATGGAGCAGGTTTTTTTTTGCCTGACACCGTTATTGATGATGGAAAATACACTATAAGGTAATTGAGTAGTAATGGGTTAAGGGTATTTGTCCGAAGTAATAAAGAGTGAGATGGTTGCGAACAGGAGCCTTTTAAAGGAGGGAAAGTTTAATAGAATGACAACTAACAAAAAGCGACCGGAGGATGATCAGCTAAAAGAAGAGTTGCATAAAGATGATCAGCTAGCAGACCTTGGGCACACAGGAAAAAATAATAGGCGGCACAGAAAACGTGATATAGTGCTGTTGATTTTTATGCTGTTATCTATAGTTTGCTGGGTATTTTTTGTCTTGGCTCTCATTGATTTTGCTCAGGCTATCCCAGAGACACAGAATGTGTTTAGCAGACATTTGGATATAAAGATACGAGATTATTGGAATATATCTGCGGTTAGAAGTGTGATCAATATGTTGTACTATGTTGCCGGATTCTCTTTTCTGGCTGTGGTCTTGAAGGCTTTTCGTAACCGACGCAGAACTGACAGCTATCCCTTGAGTTTGATCATAGTGTTTGTGTTCTCAATAGGAGCAATTATTATTCTTAATGTAAAACTGATTAATTAATACTTGGTAAAGCAATTCGCTGCATAAGTTAAAAGGGGAAGTAGAAAACTATGGGTAAATCAGATCAATCGACATCTGATGGCAATGTTTCTGAAGAGAGCTTGAGGCCAAGTTGGGATCAACACTGGTTGGCGGCAGCAGCTTTGGCTGCTGAGATGAGCACCTGTGCTGCTGGGAGAAAGGTTGGGGCAGCATTTGTTCAGGATAAACGGCTGCTTGCTACCGGTTTTAATGGGGTTCCCAGTGGTTATCCCCATCCAAAAACCTGCCCAAGGCGAGAGTCTGACATACCAAGTGGTCAAGGTCTGGATATGTGTGTTTGTGCCCATGCTGAAGCCAATGGGGTTGCTAACGCCGCCCGGTATGGGGTTTCACTACAAGGGTCAACGGTTTATGTGACTTGCCAGCCATGTGCATCATGTATGGGGGCTATGGCTAATGTTGGTGTTGCCAGGGTAGTCTACAGTGAGCCATACCCTGATGAGCGTTCACAAGATATTGCCAACTATGCAGGTATTAAGCTGGTTCGTCTTGTTAGAGAGTAAACAGCCATTTTCAGGTTCATTATCCTAGAAACGGAGGTTGGAAGTGCTTACATGGTGCAATTTTGATTTATCTGGTTTCTCAGGGCAAATCACAGTCACCTTATTGCTGATAAGGTTCTTTCCTGAAATACTAGGTGAACAATAGGTTGTGACAAGTGCGTGCCTCTAACTGCCGTTTTTAGTATTATAGGGTGCTGTATTATGGACCAGATGTTGTTGAGCAATGAGATATCCATACGGCTAGGTTTTTTTTTCGGGGTCTTCATTCTGGTTGGAGCCTGGGAGTTGATTGCTCCCAGACGGCCGTTAGCAGTTGCCAAGCTTGGTCGTTGGGCTGCCAACTTGGGCCTTGTAGTGTTAAACTCCCTCTTGTTACGGCTTCTCTTTCCGGCTGCTGCGGTTGGTTTTTCCGCTATTTGTGCCCAAGAAGGTTGGGGGCTTTTGAACAATATCAGTCTGTCGCCATGGTTGGGGGTAGCCGTTGCAGTTGTTGTTCTGGATTTTGTAATCTATCTTCAGCATGTGCTGTTTCATGCCTTACCAATTTTGTGGCGGTTGCACCGTGTCCACCATGCTGATCTTGATTATGATGTCACCACTGGCGCCAGATTTCACCCTGTTGAGATAATCCTCTCAATGGTGGTTAAAATTGCTGCAATTTCAGTCTTGGGAGCACCTCCGGTAGGGGTGTTGATTTTCGAGGTTGTTTTAAATGCAACCGCCATGTTTAACCATGGCAATATATATATACCAGTAAAAATTGACCGAATAATAAGGCTCTGTATAGTAACCCCGGATATGCACAGGGTTCACCATTGTGTTGAGGTTGATCTGACCAACTCCAACTTTGGTTTCAGTCTCTCAATTTGGGACCGTACCATGGGTACATATGCTGAAAAGCCAGCCGAATGGCATCGAGAGATGAAGATAGGGCTAGATCACTTCCGCGATCCAAAGCAGGTAAATGCCCTGCCAGGAATCCTGCTGTTACCATTCAAGAAGCACCTTGGCAGATATCCTCTTTAACAGTTTTCCAGGAACAGGTAGAAGAACTATTTTTTAATCTCTTCCAGGTGCTCAAGGAACCAGCGATAAACCTCTTTTACTCCATCTTTTAAAGTGGTTTTTGCGTGCCATCCCAAAGCCTCGATCTTAGAGACATCAAGCAGTTTTCTAGGGGTTCCGTCCGGTTTGCTGTGATCATAGTGAAGCTCTCCTTGATAACCTACCACCTCTTTGACAAGGGTCGCCAACTCGGAAATGGTAATATCTTTGCCGACGCCAACATTTATCACCTCACCCTGGTCATATTTTTCCATGAGAAACAGGCAGGCATCTGCCAGATCATCCACATGGAGAAACTCCCGTTTTGGCGACCCTGTTCCCCACACTGCGACTTTGGAGTCGTTGTTCATCTTGGCTTCATGGAAGCGACGCAGCAGAGCAGGGAGGATATGGGCGTTTTCTGAGTGGAAATTATCTTCAGGTCCGTATAGGTTGGTCGGCATGACGTTGATGGCGTTAAAGCCGTACTGTTTGCGGTAGGCTTGACACATTTTTATGCCGGATATTTTGGCGATGGCGTACCACTCATTGCTCGGCTCAAGAGGGCCGGTTAGTAGGCAGCTCTCCTCCAATGGTTGTGGTGCAAATTTTGGATAGATGCATGAGCTGCCCAAAAAAAGGAGCTTTTTTGCCTTGCTGCGCCAGGCGGCATCAACAATGTTTGTCTGGATAAGAAGGTTCTCCCGGATAAACTCAGCCGGGTATGTATCGTTGGCATGAATCCCACCGACACGCCCGGCTGCCTGAAAGATATATTGGGGGCGATGGCTGTTGAAAAAATTGTAAACTGCTGTTTGATCGGTGAGATCAAGTTGGCTGCGAGTCTGGGTTAGTAGGTTTGTGAATCCATGCTGCTGCAAACAGCGAACGATAGCCGAGCCTACCAACCCTTTGTGGCCAGCAATAAATATTGAGTCATTTTTATTCATAGAAGTTAAAAACCGGGTATCCCTTAGCACGAACCAGTTCATCTCTTTTAGCCAGTTTCAGATCCTCTTGAACCATCTCCGCAACCAGTTCAGCAAATGTGGTTTTTGGTGACCAGCCCAATTGATCCCGCGCTTTGGATGGATCACCCAACAAGGTCTCCACCTCTGTCGGGCGGAAATAGCGTGGGTCTACTGATATGACAGGTGCTTCCCCTTGTACCAGATAGCCTTTCTCTTCCAGCCCTTCCCCCTGCCAGATGATCTCCATCTCCAGCTCTTCGGCTGCGGCATTTATAAAGTCCCGTACCGAATACTGGCTACCTGTGGCAATAACATAATCTTCTGGTTTCTCTTGTTGCAGCATCAACCACTGCATCTCCACATAATCCCGGGCATGTCCCCAATCCCGTTTGGCGTTAAGGTTGCCAAGGTAGAGGCAATCTTGTAGTCCAAGTTTGATACGTGCCAAGGCTTTGGTGATTTTTCTGGTGACAAAGGTTTCGCCTCGAACCGGGGATTCATGGTTGAACAAAATACCGTTGCAACAGTACATACCATAGGCCTCACGATAGTTGATGGTAATCCAGTAACTATAGAGCTTGGCTACCGCATACGGAGAGCGGGGGTAAAATGGGGTGGTTTCAGTCTGTGGGGTCTCTTGTACTTTACCAAACAGCTCTGAGGTTGAGGCTTGATAGAAACGGACTTTATCCTCCATTTTAAGGATTCTAATGGCCTCCAAAACCCGCAAAGTCCCCAAGGCATCTGAGTTTGCGGTATATTCCGGGGACTCAAAAGAGACTGCTACATGGCTCTGTGCAGCTAAATTATAGATTTCATCCGGTTTGACCTCTTGTATTATCCTAATCAGGTTGGTGCTGTCGGTCAAATCTCCATAGTGGAGAATAAAGGTTTGATTTTTATCATGGGGGTCTTGATAGATATGGTCAATCCGGTCGGTATTAAATAGGGAAGATCGGCGTTTGATGCCGTGAACCTCGTAGTTTTTTTTCAACAAAAACTCTGCAAGATAAGCACCGTCCTGACCGGTAATTCCAGTGATTAAAGCTATTTTTTTCTTTGGGGCCGTCAAGGTGTTACACCCTTTCAATCAAGTTGTTGACTCTATTTTTTCCACGTGACAGTAAGTTCCATCATGCCCGGTCAAGATGGGCTTGTCCATATTTAATCTTATAGCAAAAACATCCTTCAGCCATCAGCTTATCTTGGCTCAAATAAGCTGCAACTCTTCACAATCCTTAACTTAAAACATTATAGCACTATCGCAAAACTAAACAAAATCAATTACCAAGTTTTGATAACCAGGCCAGTCTGAGCTATAGATAAGGAGGAACAATATGGGTAAATCTTTTTTTGATCCACTTCTGCAAGAGATGAGGTTGCGTGATGAATCTGTTGATTTAGGGTCATCGTTGCAAGGGGTATACGCAGCAGGAACCGCATACACAGTTGGTCAGTCCGTCGCATATGGCGGGCTGCTCTATATCTGCATACAAGACGGAGTCGGCCAGCAACCAGATACAGCTACTAGCTATTGGTCAAAGATCACCAGTAAAGGAGATACTGGAGCACAGGGTGCAACCGGAGCAGTAGGGGCGACAGGAGCAACTGGAGCAACCGGAGCAACTGGAGCTGCAGGTGCGGATGGTGCTGACGGTTTAGATGGAAATGCTGGAGGCCAGATATTCAATGTAGCTGGTCCTGCCGACCCGGATAACACCACGCCTGGAGGGTCGGACGGCGATCACTGTTTAAAACTGTCTGATGGCTCGATGTGGGAGCGTGTTGCCGGAGTTTGGAGTGATACCGGAGCAGTAATGAAAGGGCCGCAAGGTGATGCCGGTGCGACAGGTCCTCAAGGAGCTACCGGGCCTCAAGGGTTGCAAGGTGATGCGGGACCGCAAGGTGTTCAGGGTATTCAAGGTATACAGGGAGAGCAAGGCCCAGCCGGAGATGGCTCTGGTGATATGGTTGGTCCTGCAAGTTCAACAGATAATGCTGTTCCACGCTTTGACTCTACAACTGGCAAGCTGATACAGGGTAGCAGTGTCACCATTGATGATGCAGGAAACATTGCCACGGCAGGAACTGTTGATGGCCGGGATATTTCCGTTGATGGTGGCAAGCTTGATGCTATTGAACCTTCAGCAACGGCAGATCAGACCGGGGCTGAGATTAAAACCGCCTACGAAGCTGAAGCTGATACCAACGCCTTTAGCGATGCAGAAAAAACCAAACTTGCCGGGGTTGAAGCCTCTGCAACGGCGGACCAGACCGGGGCTGAGATTAAAACCGCCTACGAAGCTGAAGCCGATACCAACGCCTTCAGCGATGCCGAGCAGAGCAAGCTGGCTGGAGTAGAGAGTGGAGCAACGGCGGATCAGACCGGGGCAGAGATTAAAACCGCCTACGAAGCCGAAGCCGATACCAACGCCTTCAGCGATGCCGAACAGAGCAAGCTGGCTGGAATTGAAGCAGCCGCAGACGTTACCGATGCAACCAACGTTGCTGCTGCTGGGGCTGCCATGGATGGTGATTTTCCCAGTAATGGCCGCATGGTTCGTACCGGGCCGGGAGCCTATACAACGATTCTCGATAAACTTGATGGCACTGCAGCCCCTACAGCCAATGAAGATAGTGGAACTGGTTACGCTCCAGGCTCCATGTGGGTTGATGTAACAAATGACAAATCATATATCTGCCAGGATGCTACCTCTGCTGCTGCGGTCTGGACTGAGATAACCCAAGCTGGCGGAGGTGGTGGAGGTGGTGGCTGGACATTAATAGGTTCTGCGACTGCCTCTAACAGTGCTGATTTAATTGTCACAGGGTTAACAGGTGCACCTATGTTGATTCTAGGGGTTGATCTCCATCCTGAAGTAAATGATGTGAAGGGCTGGATTCGTCTTGGAGATAGTGCTGGTGTAGATAGTGGTGCAAGCGATTATCATTGGTACACCCATGGTTACAGAACGACAAATGATGCAGCAGGAACTAAAGTACCTGATGGTTGGGAGGATAAAGCTGCAGCACAGATTGAATTAAAAGCAAGCACCTCTGTTGGAAATACAGGTTCTGGATCTTTATCAGGTTTAAGCTTTGATGGTATTTTATATAATGGACGAGGCACAGAACAAGAGCCGTCTATAGCAGGAACTGCCATAACAAATGGAGGAGGTTCTCTGTCTAACATCTCATGGGGAGGTGCTAGATTATCCCTAATAACTACCGATAGAGTTCAATTTCTATTTAGTTCAGGCAATATTGTCTCTGGTTCAATTTACGTTTATGAACTGGCAACATCATAGAGGGCTTAATAATGCGTAAACATACAATTTTTCAAAATGGCAAACAAGAAGATATTCCATTCACACCTGAAGAGGAGGCGGCAGAGGATCTCCGTGAGGCCGAGCTGTTGGCTAAAAAGCCCATGGAGAAGTGGGTGTTGGAGATGGTGGCAACTGATGCAATAATGGTTGCAGGTCTGGCCAGGACATTGGAGGATCTCCTTGATGCCAACCCAGGAGTGTTGGCGAAAAAGAGCCGCTCTTTTAAGGAGAACCACTCGGCAAGAAAGATAATCAGGGCCAGGCGGGTAAAAATTTAATTATAGTATATTGCACAAATAGCGACCTTATGGTTGCTGTTTGTGCAATATATGATATGTGGCAAAACTATCTTCACGGTATAGTAAGTTGGTAGAGAACTATCAATTGCGTTTTTTTGGTAACTGGGATAAATTATGTAAGATTTGAATCCTAACCAGAATATTTCAGGATTATTACCGTGTCCGACAAAAAAAGAACCACAATCACTCGCAGTCCGGCCTTTGCTGGAGTCTGGTATCCATCTGATCCTGTAGAGCTGGCAGAAAAGATTGACGGCTTACTGGCTGCTATAAAGCCGGAACGCATAAGAATGCCGATTCAGGTTTTAATTAGTCCCAATGCCGGCTATGGCTACAGTGGTGCCATCATGGCGGAAGCTTTCCGGCATCTTCGTGGTTATAGTTTTCGTCGGGTTGTAGTTATAGGCCCATCTCATGAGCAGGGCTTTAATGGGCTATCACTTCCTGACGTTGATCAATTTCAAACACCATTAGGTGATATAGAGCTGGATAAAGAGGTGTTGCTCTCTCTGCGTAAACTGCCAATATTTAAAAATAGCGGTAGATACCATGAACGAGAGTACAGTATTGAGCTGCTTCTGCCCTTTTTGCAGCAGACTATCTCTGATAACTGGAAGCTGGTTCCAATATTAACTGGCGGCCTGGACCACCAGGATTTTGCCGATGCTGCTGCGGCCATCCAACCATTGCTGGATGCTGATGATCTTTTAGTTATCTCTGGGGACTTTACCCGCTATGGACCAGCACACAATTATGTTCCATTTCCCGCTGATGATAAGGTGGCAGAGCGAATTCAAGATTTGGACAAGGGGTTTCTGGACCGTATATTAACTTGGGACCCGGAAGGGTTGGCGGCATACGCCATCAAAACAAAAATCACCGCCTCCGTACTGGCTCCGGCCATACTTATGCTTAATATGCTTAATAGTCAGTGTATTCCCTTCCATTTTCGCTATAAAACCAGTGCGACAACCAACAAAGATAGTGAAAACTCAGTCAGTTATTGTTCCGGCCTTTTTATGGGGCCAATGCCTCTTGCCCAAGGAGATGGGAGTCGCAAGTTGAGTGGTAGAGATTTTCCAACACTCAAAAAAATGGCAATAAAATGTATGAAAGATGTTGTGCGGGGCAAGCTAGAGCAGATCTCTTTAAGCAGGACTACCGACGTAGACATGATACCTCTTTCGTTGCGGCAAAAACGGGGAGCGTTCATCAAGATAACCAAGTATGATAAACCTCGCAGTTTTTATGGAACAGTTCCACCTGCTAAATCTCTCTATGAAACTGTTTTGGAAAATATTGGCAAAGCGGTGCTGCATGATCCAAAAGCTCCTCCTGTCACAGAGGACGAACTGCCTTTTCTTGAAATGCATATTAGTATTTTAAGTCTGCTCTCCCCTGTTGAGTCTTATAAGGATATTGAGCTTGGCAAACACGGTATCGCCATAGAAAAAGGTCATATACACGCTGCTTTTTTGCCTAATATTGCTGTGGATCAAGGGTGGGGTGTTGAAGAGACCCTAAACAATCTATCGGCTATGGCTGGGCTACCTCCTGATAGTTGGCAACAACCTGACTGCCATATTATGGTGTTTACTACAGAGAACTATTCGTAAAGCCGACCGGCAGCAATGGATAACAGACAATCATCAGATGCTGACAATCAAACACAAATGTCAGTTGAGTCAGCATTTGCCAGGGCTGTCGCTAATTTTAATGCCGAACGCTATGCTGAGGTGGATAAACTTTGTACCGCCATCCTTAAAGCTGTCCCAAACCATATAAACGCAATAAATTTATTAGGGGTTGTTGCCCAAAAAGTCAATCGTCACGATCTGGCAATTGAGCAGTTTCAGCGTGCTATCAAAATAGATAGCAGCCGGACACTGTTGGGCTATAATCTTGGTATTTCTCTTTATGAGTTGGGGAGAAAAGAAGAGGCGGTAAAAACTCTAAAAAAGGCTTTGGAAAGAGATCCTGAAAATAGTCAAATATCCGATTATCTCAATAGGGTTTTGAGTTTAGATCTTCATAGCGAACTAAGCAGTGCAACAGAGATTTTGCAGCAAGGGGTGTCCTTGCATCATTCAGGGCGACTAGATGAAGCAATAAACTGTTATCAAAAGATTCTTGAAATTGATCCTGAAAATACTGCAGCACTTTCTAATTTGGGGCTTGCTCTGCAAACTTTAGGTAAATTTGAAGAAGCTGTAATAAACCTGAAAAAAGCTATATCTATAGATCCAGGTTTGGCTGAAGCTCACTTCAATATTGGTAATCTTTTGAAGAGGCAAGGGAGTCTTGATGAGGCTGTTGCCAGCTATCAGAAGGCTATCTCTATTAATCCTGATAAGGCAGAGTTTCATAATAATCTCGGTAATATTCTCTACAACCAAGACAAACTGTCTGAAGCTGTTAAGAGTTACCAGAAAGCTATATCTATAGATCCCGGTTTTGCCGATGCTCACAACAATCTTGGTAATGTTTTAAAGGATCAAGGTAGAGTGGAGGAGGCGGTTGTCAGTTATAAAAAAGCCATCTCTATCAACCCAGATTTAGCAGGGGCACACGGTAATATTGGTAATGTTTTAAAAGATCAAGGTAGGTTGGAAGAGGCAGTCGCCAGTTATAAGAAAGCCATATCCATCAATCCTGGTTTAGCAGATGTTCACAGTTCTCTTGGTAGTGCTTTAAAGAGGCAGGGTAGGTTGGAAGAGGCAGTCGCCAGTTATAAGAAAGCCATATCCATCAACCCAGGCATGGCTGTAGCCCACTCCAATCTCGGTAATGCCCTAAAAGATCAAGGCAGAGAGGATGCAGCAGTTGCCAGCTACCGGAAAGCCATATCTATCAATCCAGATTTAGCCGATGCTCACAATAATCTAGGTAACGCCTTAAAAGGACAAGATAGACTTGAAGAGGCGGTTCTCAGCTTTCGACAAGCCATATCCATTAACCCCGGTTTAGCCGATGCCCACAACAACCTTGCTAACATCTCAAAAGTACACGGCAAACTAGACGAAGCGGTTACTAGTTACCAAAAAGCCCTTGCAATATTTAACCTGGATTTGGCAGCTACTCACACATCTGGCAAATCAGAAAAAAGTCTCGCCACCAACAAGGTGGCTTCTATAGTTCCTGATTCACCAGACAAACCAATATCTTCTGCCATCAATGCCAGCCCAACTGCCGAATCTAGGTTTAATAATGAGCAAAACCAAGCCAAAAGCAATTTTGGCAGTGCTTTAAGAAAAACTGAAATTTATAGCAATTTACTTTTCTGTAATCAGTACATCCCAGGTCAAACCCAGGAAAATTTACTCTCAATCCATAAGGGTTGGGAGAGGCTGATTTCTCATAGTGACGACTCCCCAGTTTTTTACCACAACAATGATTTGAACCCTGACCGTCAACTGCGTGTAGGCCTGGTCTCTGCAGATTTTGGCTATCACCCAATCGGTTTTTTCATGTTCGGTTTTTTTAAATATCATAATGCAGAGCTTAAAATTTTTTGTTATTCAGATCGAGAGCCGGATGAGATGACAAAACAGTTGGAGAGTTTCTCAGATAGCTGGGCTTTAACCAAATATATGACTGATGACGAGTTGGCTGAGAGGATTTATTCAGACAAAATTGATATTTTAATCGATCTTTCCGGGCACTCAGCAACAAATAGATTGCTTGTGTTTGCCAAAAAACCGGCTCCAATACAGATGAGTTGGGCTGGATATGTCGGCACAACGGGACTTTCAGCTATGGATTGGGTAATAGCTGACAAAAACTATGCTGCAGATGGTGATGAAAAATTCTATACGGAAGAGATCCTCAGGCTGCCTGACTCTTGGGTCTGTTATACCCCTCCTAAATATCTGCCAGCACTCATTAGCAGGTCAGCCTTGGATAAAGCTAACTGTATTGTGCTTGGTAATTTTGGTAATCCAGGAAAAATAAACGATACCATCCTTGAAGTTTGGTCACGCATTATGCGTCAGTGTGCTAACACCAACCTTCTTTTGGTGTACATGTGGATGGATAGCCCCCCTAATATCCATAGGATTACCAGTTTTTTTGAGAAGGCTGGAATTAATAGAGAACGGATAATTATCGATGGTCACAAATCTAACCGGGAGTTGCTGAATGCGTACAACTCTGTTGATTTAGCACTGGATACCCAACCTTACTCAGGAGGCCTTACTACTTTTGAAGCGTTATGTATGGGCACTCCAGTCATTACCACCTATGGTGCAACTTTTGCGGGTCGCCATAGTGCCAGTATTCTACGTAGCGTAGGGCTGGATGAGTTGGTTGCCTCCAGTTTGGATAACTACGTGGAGTATGCGGTTGATCTCATATCCAATCCAGATAAATTGCAAACCATTAGTAGAGGATTGCGAGAACGGTTTTTAAATTCGCCTCCCTGTGACTGTAATAAATTTTCTCTAGACCTTACCATGGAGTTGAGGAAAATTTGGAGGAGATGGTCTGTTGGCAAAAAAAGAGGCTGATAATAAATCACAAATATCAGTTGAGTCGGCATATTCGCAGGCATGTGGCCATCTTAAAGATGGACGCTACTCTGAGGCCGACAGACTCTGTACTGCCATCATTCAAGCTATTCCCAACCATGTTGATGCAATAAACCTGCTTGGAGTTATCGCCCAAAAAGTTAATCGTCACGACCTGGCTGCACAGCAGTTCCAGAGGGCTATAGATTTAGATGGTAGTCGTGCCATGCTCTTTTTCAACCTGGGAACAGCACTCTTTAATCTAGGGCGTAGAGATGAGGCTGTGCAAGTTTTGCGTGGAGCGTTGGAAAAAAATCCTGGCAATAGTCAGCTAAGTGAATTTTTGAAGTATATTTTAAAAACTCCAGCACCAGATGCCATTCATGGTGATCTGCAACGAGGCATCGCACTTCATCAATCAGGTAAATTGGATGAGGCAACCTGTTGGTATCGGAAAGTTCTGGCAGTAGAGCCTGGCCATGTAGTTACATTGAGTAATCTTGGGGCTGTTTTACTGACACAGGGAAAACTGGCTGAGGCTATTGCCATTCTCAATGAGGCGATCTCCAGCCAGCCGGATTATGTCGAGGCCCATGTAAATCTTGGTAACGCTATGGCTGCCAAAGGGGAGTTGGGTGCGGCTATTACGAGCTACCAACAGGCGATAGCCATTAAGCCTGACTACGAAGATGCTTTTAGCAATCTTGGCAACGTCTTGGTTTATCAAGGTAGACTGGTTGAGGCAGTAGCAAGCTTTCGGCAAGCGATAGCCATTCGTCCTGACCATGCAGAAGCTCTCAATAATCTTGGTGTTGCTCTAAAAGAGTTGGGCAAACCTGATGAGGCTGTCGTATGTTTAAAATCAGCAATCGCTTTAAAAGGAGATTATGCTGATGCCTTCAACAATCTTGGTAATGCTCTGGTAGAACAAGGAGAGTTTGCTGAAGGAATTAAAAATTTCCGGCATGCGGTAGCCCTTAGACCAAGCTATGTCAATGCATACAGCAATCTGATTTTTGCATTGCCCTATATTCATGGCATCACTGCTGAAGAAATTCTCTTGGAAACAAAAATGTGGGATAAACAGTTTGCATCAAGCGAGCCTGTTGTTGACCATGCAAATATTCCAGATCCAGAAAAACGTCTTCGAATCGGTTATGTATCACCTGATTTCCGTGATCATGCCGTTGCCTACCTGCTAGAGCCACTGATAGCAGCTCATAACCATGATATTGTTGAGATATTTTGTTATGCCGAAGTGTTGGCAGTTGATCAGGTGACAGAACGGTTTATGGCTCTTGCCGACCATTGGCGTTCTACAGTTGGCATTAGGGATGTTGATTTGCTAGAGGAGATTGCCAAGGACAAGATAGATGTTTTGATTGATTGTGGCGGTCATACATCGGAAAGTCGTCTGGCTCTCTTTTCCCACAAACCGGCACCGGTTCAGATCAGTTATCTCTGTATGCATGGCACGACAACCGGATTGTCAGCCATGGATTATGCCCTTAGCAACAGCAAGGTAGTCCCTCCAGGTTTTGAAAAGCAACTATCAGAAAAAGTGCTGCTTATTCCCGGTACCGACATTGTTTTTCAACCTAAACCCGATTGGCCTTTGCCAGTAAAATCCAGTGTTGGATCTACTACAGCTCCACTGTTTGCTTGTGTTGGTGACCCTTTACGAATCGATTCTGCCACCATATCCCTTTGGCAGCGATTGCTGGAGGCTATTCCCGGCTCCAAGATAATTTTCAAGCATAAAAAATATAACAGTGAGTCAGGGCGTAAGCATTGGCAGAAATTTTTTAGAGAGTTAGGGGATAGAGCAGAGTTTGAGGATGTCACAGGTGGTTGGGGGCAGCATAACAGTTTTTATGGTAGGGTAGATCTGGTTTTGGATACACTGCCATTAACCGGGACTTTAACAGTTCTTATCCCACTCTGGATGGGGGTTCCTGTAGTCACCATGAGGGGGGCGTATTCAGGTCACCGTTACGGCTCTGCCGTGGTGGAAAATGCAGGCTTTCCAGAGCTGGTTGCTGATAGCCAAGAGGAGTATCTTGGTATTATCAATGGGTTGGTCAAAAATCGGCAACGATTGGACTTGTTGTCAAACAGCTTGCGTGATAGTGTCGCTACATCTCCGGTTTGTGATAGTCGCAACTTGGCAATGAACATTGAAAATGCGTACCGAAAAGTGTGGCGTGTTTGGTGTGAGAAACATCAGTCAGGCTAGTTATTTCATTATGATTATAACCTATAAGCGGTTGGTTTTTGTATGTGCAAAAACGGTCGCTCCAAACATAATATAAAAGGAGTCAGCACTTGACTGCTTGCCGAATCTGTCAGACCCCACTAGAACCATTCATGACCTTCGGAAAAATGCCCATAGCCAACGGCTTTCTCTCCAAGGAGGAGTTTGCTGGAGAGTATTTTTTTGAACTGGCTCCAGCACTCTGTGCTAAATGTAAAATGGTGCAAATTATTGAGCAGCCAGATCCTGACCGCATGTTCCATGACCACTATCCATTTTTTACCAGCTCTTCACACTATATGACCCTGCACTTCAAAAAGTTTGCCGAACAGATTCTTCAAGACAACCTTAGTCAATCTGCTGATCCGTTTGTGGTTGAGTTGGGCTGTAATGATGGTGTTCTGCTGCAAAATTTTGCAAACAGAGGTATTCGTCACCTTGGTATAGAGCCTTCAGCAAATGTTGCGGCAGCAGCAAACAAAAAAGGTGTGAGAACAGTCACAGACTTTTTTAACGAGGGGCTGGCAAAAAAAATTGTTGCTGAAGATGGGCAGGCCGATGCAATCATGGCAGCAAATGTTATGTGCCATATACCAGACCTTGCCTCTGTTGCCCAAGGGGTTGGCCGTCTACTTAAAAATGATGGAGTTTTTATTTTTGAAGACCCTTACCTGGGGGATATAGTAGAGAAGACATCATATGATCAGATCTATGATGAGCATGTCTTCCTTTTTTGTGGGTTGTCGGTGAGTAACGCTTTTTCTCCCTATGGCTTGCAGTTGATTGATGTCATTCCCCAAGTAACCCATGGCGGTTCCATGCGTTATGTTCTGGCTCCAACTGGCAGCAGACAGGCGAAACCATCTGTTGAGTTGCTTCTTGAGAGAGAGAGGCAGCAAGGGCTTGACAGGCCGGAGACTTTTAAGAAGTTTAGAGAGAACTGTGAAAAGTCCCGCCGTGATCTTCTTGCAGTGTTGAATGATCTGCGGCAGAAAGGCAAACGGGTTGTTGGTTATGGGGCAACATCGAAAAGCACTACGGTAATAAACTATTGCGGTATCACCCCGGAGCATATTGAATTTATCAGTGATACAACACCTGATAAACAGGGTAAATTTACTCCCGGTGGACACATTCCTGTCAAACCCTACGCTGATTTTAAAAACACCTATCCCGATTATGCCTTACTGTTTGCCTGGAACCACCAGGTTGAAATTATGGAGAAAGAGGGGGAGTTTTCTGCCAGTGGTGGAAAATGGATCAATTTTGTCCCCAAAGTTGAAATTTCAAAATGATTTTATGCAGTAACCCAAAGGCACAATATCTTGCTCGGCAGCAGCAGATTGATGCGGCTATTCACCGGGTTCTGGAGAGTGGTCACTATATTCTTGGCCCGGAAGTTGAGCAGTTTGAGTCTGAATTTGCCGCCTATACCGGGGCCGATTATGCTGTGGGCGTTGGCAGTGGAACTGATGCTCTGCATATAGCCTTGATGGCTTTGGATCTTGGCCCTGGCAGTGAGGTAATTACGGTTTCACATACGGCGGTCGCCACCGTAGCAGCTATTGAGATGGCCGGGGCGACTCCGGTTTTTGTCGATATTGATCCCAAAAGCTACACCATAGATCCCCAAGCCATAGAAAAGGCCATCACCCCACGGACAAAAGTGATTATCCCGGTACACATATATGGTCAGGCTGCTGACATGGACGGGGTGCTGGACATAGCTCGCCGTTTTGGGTTGAAGGTTGTTGAAGATTGTGCCCAGGCAGCTGGTACAAATTATAAAAACCGGTCTGTTGGCTCTATTGGTGATCTTGGCTGTTTTAGTTTTTTCCCGACCAAAAACCTGGGGGGATTGGGGGATGGTGGTATGATAACCACATCTGACAAAGCCCTGGCAGAGCGAGTAGTTGGTTTGCGTCAGTACGGCTGGAGTGGTAGTCGTCTGAGTCGGGAGCCAGGGGTAAACTCCCGTCTAGATGAGCTACAGGCAGCAATTCTGGCTGTTAAACTCAAGAGTTTGGATGCAGATAACCAACATAGGCGCAACGTAGCGGCCAATTATGATAAGGCTCTAGCCCAGTTTCCCATCAATACTCCATACCGTAGTGAAGATTCTGATCATATCTTCCATCTCTATGTGGTGCGTAGCGATAAACGGGATGCTCTGTTGAGGCATTTACATGATAACGGCGTAGGTGCAGCAGTTCACTATGCTGTTCCAGTACATATGCAGCCAGCATATAAATCTCTAGCCAGGATTCACTCTTTAGTTGTGACAGAAAAAGCTGCAGGGGAGATCCTCTCCCTGCCAATCTACCCTGAACTGGCAAAAGATGATTTACAAGCAGTTATTGGGGCTATTTCCAGTTTTAAGTTTTAAGTATAGAGGCTATCGTCTTATCGATTCCCTCAATCAGGCCAATTTGTGGCTGCCAGCCGGTGAGGGATGAGAACGCTTGGGAGTTACCGGTAAAATGGCGTAGATCGATGCCGCAAAGTTTTGTCGGCGGGTCGATTAGCTGCACAGAACTATCAATCCCGGCCTCTTTTTTGACCCTATCGACAATCAAGGTAAAGGCATCCTCTACCGTTGTTCCATGACCGCTGGCAATTATATAGGGTCTCCCGGAAAGAGTTTTTGAGTGGACGGCTGCGGTGAGAAATGCAGCTATTACATCATCCAGGTGGATATAGTCCCGAATCCAATTTCCTGGCCGGTATACAGAGACTGTTTTGCCAGCCATGGCATTAAGTAGAATCCGATTGAATACATTGCGTTCACAGTGCCCCTGATTGCCAGAGCTATTGCCATAGACATTAGCCAGTCGCAAGCTACAGCCATTAATCCAACCCTGTTCGGCATAAATTCGCAGGGTGTGCTCAGCAGAAAGCTTATGTAGATCATAGAGGGTTATTGGCCGCTCTTGTTGTGATTCATCAGTAGAGTCTGCCGGGGTTAAACCTGCTACCGTTACCGTACTGGCAAAAATGACTGTACCGCTCCGTCCAGAACCACGCATGGTTTCGAGAATTTCAAGTGTTGCAGCCTGGTTGGTTTGCAGATCAAGCTGGGGGTTGGTCATGGAGTCGGCAACGCTGGTTCTTGCTGCAAGATGAAACAAGATATCTACCCCTTTGCCAATGGTCTTGGTAATGAGATCGGTGTCGGTTATATCGCCAACCACATTGTGATAGGCGGCTAAAGAGTTTATTTGTACAGCAGCCGGGGTTCGGCTCAAGGCGGTTATATGGCACTTTATCTGTGTTAAGGTGTTAACCAATGCCTGGCCGATAAAACCATCTGCACCGGTTATTAGAATATTTTTTCCATAAAAATGCTCGGCAATCAGCTTATTCATTACATATTCCGCTAGTATTAGACAACATTACGAGTTGCCAACTCTGTTGGGTTTATAATATAGTCTCCGCACTACTCTACTATTATTATTGCTCTTAATTATCTACAGAAGACTCTTTTAGACAATACCATGAGCCAACAACTGTTTTCCATTGATGGGATTCGACAACTCTCTTTTCCAAAATTTTCTGAGGATACTGGAGACCTCTGTATTTATGAGAGTGGTCAGGATATCCCCATGGATATCAAACGGGTATTTAGTGTAAATTCTACTCACAAAGGCTCAAAGCGTGGGGAGCATGCTCACTATAATTGTGTGCAGATTCTCATCTGTCTAAACGGCAGTTGTAGAGTTGATTGTGATGACGGTAAGCAGAAAAAAACCTTTATATTAAACTCACCAGATAAAGGGCTGTATATACCGGCATCTATCTGGGTTGAGCAGACCTACACGGAAGATGGATCAACTCTGCTGGTTCTCTGTGATCATGTTTTTTCTGAGGATGACTATATTCGAGATTATGACGATTTCATCTCCTACAGAAATTTTGGTAAGGTGAAATAGAAGATGAGCAAATCCCGGCTAAATGGCTCCGAAGCAACCAGAACCATCGTTATCACCGGAGCACTAGGCCATATTGGCTCCAGATTGATTCAGGCTCTGCCCAGACAGTTTCCAGACGCAAAGTTTGTTCTACTGGATAATCTCTCTACCCAGCGTTACCCATCACTTTTTTCTCTACCATCTAGTGTGGATTTTAGCTTTGTCAACGCTGATATTGTTAGCTGTTCACTAGAGAGGGTTCTAGCAGGTGCCAATACTGTTATTCATCTAGCGGCAATCACCGACGCAACCAGCAGTTTTGATAATAAAGATGAGATGGATCAGGTCAATTATCGGGGCACAGAGCGGTTGGCTCAGGCTTGTGTTGCTACTGGTACGTCGCTGATTTATCCATCTTCAACCAGTGTGTATGGTACTGAAAAAGATTGGGTAAATGAAGATTGCGGCCCGGAAGATCTCCAGCCACAAAGCCCCTATGCCGAATCAAAACTCCGTGAGGAGGAGTTGCTGCAACGCCTGGGAAAAGATGAGGGGCTGAAATATGTAACTTTCCGCTTAGGGACTATTTTTGGTATATCGCCAGGAATGCGTTTTCATACAGCGGTAAATAAATTTTGCTGGCAGGCGGTGATGGGTGAGCCGTTAACAGTCTGGAAAACTGCCTACAATCAATCTCGTCCTTATCTGGATCTTGACGATGCAGTTCGGGCCATCGCCTTTTTACTTGAACGCAACCAATTTACCGGCGAGCTATATAACGTGCTCTCTGCCAACGCTACTGTTGGAGAGATTGTTGATATCATCCGCAGCGTTATTCCAAGCTTGGAGGTAACACTGGTTGAAGCTAAAATCATGAACAAACTATCCTACGAGGTCTCTGACGAAAAATTCAGGGCTATAGGTTTTAAACCAATAGGAGATTTGAAACGGAGCATAAATGACACCATTAACCTGCTCCGGGGGGCAAACTCCAGTTTTAGCTCTCTACTTAAAGATGGGTAGGCCGCTTTTTGGAATATCTTTAAGTAGTGGATATTCAGCATCTCTAGGCGATAGACGGGGGTTGGAGACTGGCCAGACAATGCCAATATCCGGGTCACTCCATCTAAGCCCACCCTCATCGTCGGGACGATAAAATTCAGTCACCTTATAGTGAACATTGGCACTGCCTTCTAGAACACAAAAACCGTGAGCCAAACCAGGAGCCATAAAGAGCTGTTTTGGCTCCTCGCCGTTAAGTTCTATACCAAACCACTTGCCAAAAGTTGGTGAGCCAAACCGCACATCGACAACAACATCAAAAATAGAGCCGTGGGATACATAGACAACCTGGGTCTGGGGCTGCTTAACCTGAAAATGCAGACCACGGAGCACCCCTGGGGCTGACCGGGAGTGGTTATCCTGAACAAACCCACCACTTAATGGTAATTGGGCATAACGCTCTTTCTGGTAGGTTTCAAGAAACAGACCCCTGTCATCACGAAAAACCTGTGGCTCTACTATAAGCAGGCCGCTGATGTTTGTTTTACTTATTTTCACCTTGTTATCCTGTATTGGTTAACTTATGAGCAGTTTTTTTTAACTTATAGCGATGGTATCTTGATCTGGTTGCGAAATCAATTTGAATCCTTGGTTAGGTTAAGCATAGTTATGGATAGCAGTCAAAAAGAGATGACGGTTGACTCGGCATATTCCCAGGCGTTGGAGAATTTTAATTCTGGCCGTTATGCCGAGGCCGATAAATTTTGTA
>JADFZU010000047.1 GCA_015232365.1 Magnetococcales bacterium
AGCTCGTAACTACCGAAACTAGTTGAAAAATATGGTGCCGGCGACAAGAGTCGAACTCGTGACCTACGGATTACAAAACTATCAATGTAGAGCATTTACAGGGTTGTTTTTAAAATAATTTTTACCTTTCAAAACAGGGACATAATACTGAAAAATAAGCACATTTAACATATCCTCTTGATCCATCCTGTACCATGCTGTATCATACAAAACACGTAAAAAGTCACACCCTAAACCACACCCCTGGATGCTACACCCGAATCACACCCTTAATTGCTAGCAGCAAGATTGAGTGAGGATTTATGAAGTTCACAGACATGGTTGTAAAAAAGTTAAAACCTAAAGAAAGTCGGTTTGAAGTTTTAGAGACAAACAGACCTGGGTTTGGGCTTAGAATTACACCAAAAGGAACTAAGACCTTTATTTTTGTCTATCAGTTTAAAGGCAAGAATCGCCGCATGTCACTTGGTAAATACCCTGCTATGAAGCTTACTGAAGCTCACCAGAAACATGCAGATGCTCGACAACTGTTGGGGCAGGGGATTGACCCAGGGGAGAAGGAGCAGGCCGAAAAAGAAAAAATTCGATCAGCACCAACCGTCATATATTTGGTCAATGAATATATAGAGAGGTGGGCTAAACCTAGAAAAAAGACATGGAAAGAAGATCAACGAATGCTCAATCTTGATGTTGTCTCAAGGTGGGGTGATATGAAAGCGATGGATGTTACCAAGAAGCACATCCTTCGGATGCTTGATGAATTGTTGGAGAGGGGGGCTACCACTACAGCTAACCGGACATTTGCCGTAACTAGAAAACTGTTTAATTGGGCTGTAGAGCGTGGAGAGTTGGATTTTTCACCATGCACTGGTGTTCGTGCACCAGCAAAAGAAACTCCCCGTGAGAGAATTTTATCAGAAGAGGAAATAAAATCTTTCTGGGACGGTTTAGAAAACGCCAACATGACCGACAGCATGAAATTGGTTTTTAAGCTACAATTACTGACAGCCCAAAGGAAAGGGGAGGTAGTAGGGACTCCATGGACTGAGATAGATTTTGACAAGAAAGAGTGGTTGATACCTGCTGAGAGGACGAAAAACGGTGTAGCAACTCTTATACCGCTTTCTGAAAGTGCAATAGATCATTTAGGGGCTATCAAGGTTGAGAGCAAAGGCTCTGAATGGTTATTCCCTTCTGGTCGAACACAAACCCACATAATTGAAACCAGTGCAGACCATGCTATAAGAAACAATCTTCAGCACTTTAACTGTGAACAATTCACCCCTCACGACCTACGCCGTACCGCCGCCAGCCACATGACCGCTCTCGGCGTTTCCCGGTTGGTTGTATCAAAGATACTCAACCATGTAGATAGAAGCGTGACAGCAATCTACGACCGGCACAGCTACGACAAAGAAAAACGGGAAGCTCTAGACGCTTGGGCCAAAAAATTGAACGAGATAGTTGCGGGGAAACAATAAACAATGACCACAGAAGACCAACCAACCGCCATATGGAACGCCGACAAAAGGAATGGGTTGTTCTAGACGATTCCGGGAAAATAACAACAGCCCCGACAATACTAGAGCTTGCAGAAAAACTTGGAGACCCTAGAGTTATCAGAGCTAGATATCCAGGGAGTAGAGAGAACGTGACCAGGATTCACTAAAACAAAAAGCCCGATGGGTGCTCTAACACCCACCAGGCCGAAATCACAACAAAAACCGGATAGGAAATGTTATGAGTGAAAATAATAGTAGCGAAGAATCTGGCGTAAATCCAGAAGCAATTGACGAATGGCCGGAAATGCCAGACCCGAACCCAGTCCTATCAAGTAGGCTGGTTGGGGAAATATTACGCCTTGACCACCTACTTGATAGGGCTGTCCAGACAGAGAGGATGCAGGACGTTAGAGAAGCCAAAACACAATCTAAGAGCGTTGTTTCTGCTATTCAGTTTCAGTTGGGGAGCTAGGCTACACCACCCAATAACTATCGGCTGTGCAGTCCTCTGGAAGCGGGTCAAGCTGCTCTAGCTCGTTAGATTTATCACGAATGGCTTTAATCCAGGCCCGGATCGCTTTTAAACCAGCTATCTCTTGGGTCTCCTCTGTGGTCCAGTCTCTATCCAGACGGATCTCCAGCAGCTCGGAGGCTCTGGCCTGGGCGTTGGCCTGTTGGTGTAGAGGGTATCTCTCTACAATACGCCTGCCCGCCTCGGCTTTTATGGCTGCTATCCGTTCCAGGGGAATTGCTGCCGCTCTCTCTGCCTCTAGTGCTGCTTCACGGGCATCTGCTGCTGCTTCCTCTTCTGAGGTGAAAGGCACTTTTTTGTTGTTAACCATATGATGTCTAGGCATTATATTATTCCTTTATGATGTAGCTAGTTCGTAAACGTAAATAGAACCGGAAGATATATCGCCAAGGTCAAAGGAAAACTCTACTCTATCTGTTGTTATAATCGAGTTTCTCATCCCTCCAAAGTCTATTACGGATACATATTCAGCAATATTAACCCCTGCCGCTGAGCCATGTAGGACGGGATAGCCACCAACGCCATTTTCCATAAACGCCGTAAAACCCAAAAATCTCCCCGTACCACTTCCGATTGATCCTAGCTGAGGGGTAGTTGCTCCACCTATAGTTATAGCATCGTGTTGTTGGTCTTTAAAGCCAACAGGCACTTGCGTCCCTGATGCGTTTGTCATGTGTCCTGATGAATAAAAAGCATAATCAGTAGCACCACTATCAACACCGCCGGAGTCTCCTAATCGTAATTGACCAAATCTGTCATTATTAACAGGTTGAAGATTAACTCCAACAATCATTACCGGAGCACCTGTTAATCCTGTAACTGATAGAGTCGCACTAGAAGATGCTGTTGCAGAACCTACTAAAGACCACGCACCACCACCACCGCCACCACCCCCGACCTCAAGCCACACAGCAGCAGCAGTAGATGCATCGACACATATATAGGATTTATCGTTGGTAACATCCACCCATTGAGAGCCTGGAGCATAGCCGCTCCCTGTATCATCGCCAGTTGTGGGAGCTGTGGTGGCATCAAGTTTATCGAGTATTGTGGTGTAGGCTCCAGATGCAGTACGAACCATCCGGCCGTTGCTAGAGAAATCACTATCCATAACTGCCCCGGCAGCGGCGACCCCAGCAGCACTGAACACAATAGCTCCCGTAGTCCGGTTGATTGTAAGCATAGATACCCACCCAGCCGTAACTGTGTAGCGTTTTAACACCTCAACCTCTGCCGACGAATCCCACCACAAAACACCTTCGGCTTTATATGCTGGCTCAGTTGCCCCTCGGTTAACCTCGGCTAGAGCATCAAAAATTGCCTCTATCTCAGTAATAAGGGCCGACCCTGTTATAGTTGTGTCTGTTATTCTTAAATCTGCAACACTCATGATACCTCTCCATATGCTTGGGCTATACCCGATATTGTGCGAGCAACCGGGCTACCGCTATTTGTAAAAGCGATATCAAAACCGGTTTTAGTTAGGTTTGTGATTGTGTATTTGTCGCCCTCGGCTCCATCTTGAACAGATAGACCAATCTCTGGGGCTATATAAAATGCTGGGCTGAAAGTTACGGTACTACCGCCGGAAGCCACCGATTTACCGAACTTGATAATGCGGTCCGGCATGTCGATCTGTATTTTTATCCGGCTAACAACAGGTGAAATATTGGGAGGTGTACCGTTTAAAACCACCCTGGTTTTAAACGCTCTAGCGGTATAATCACCAACTAGAAAAGGTTGCCACTCTGTCCAGGTTGGTGAGTCTGTTGGGTCATCTTCTGTTGTGCTGATCTCTAGCTGTGCAGAAAATTGGCCAGGTTGGGTCCCGTAGATGTTGCCTACATCATAGATATTTGTCTCATCATAGATATTTGTACCGACATCAACACCGGCAACATCTATATCGGCAGTAACACGAGAGGTGTAGACCGCTGCCAGGTCTATTACGTCTGGTGATTCATATGTGCCGGTCGCTACCAAATCACCATAAGTATATATATTGGTGATATCGTAGATGTTTGTCTCATCGTAAATATTGCCGCCATAATCCAAAATAAGACCGCCAGCAGTGGCACTGTAAGCCACCCCGGTTTTTACTCCAGTCCAGGTTGGGTTTTGCTCCTCAGACTCGGCAATATAATTCAGACCTGCCAGAGCTGCTACACTGGTGATAACCGATGCTGCTGAGGTCGATTCATTACCAGCCCGGTCTACCGCTTTTATCAAATAGGTTCCAACTTGAGCTGGAAGTGTAATACTTGTGCCTGCAACATTTGTTGCAACATCTACCGAGCTATCCCATGTCGCTCCTGATAAGGCAGATGACCACCGTAGACGATAATGGGACATATCGATAACAGTTACCGCTGTCCAGGACAGATAGACTGTGCTAGCGATAACATTGACAGCAAACCCGGTTACATTGTTTGGTGGCTCCTCTTGACCTATAACAGTCTCAATAATCGTGGCTGACCATTCGGAGAATACACCATAAACCGTCTCGGATTGGGCGGCTATTTCGTAGCTCTCCCCATCTATAACCGGAGAAAGAGCGGCGGTTGTTTGGGCAACATCTATAGAGACAAAATCATAGGCTGTACCACCAACACGCCTAAACCGGACTTTGTATCTAGCAACTCTTGCTGTACCCCCGGAGTTGCCCAAAGCTACAAGAATCCTGGATATAATTGCTCCACTAGCGATCTGTAAAGCCCCTGTACCGGATTGAATGCTATCTATGGTTGGAACTGGTGGCACAAATTTGGTTACATCTGTTGGTGAGGTTATCTTACTTTCAAAGGTTGGAATGGTCCCGGTATCAGCGTCGTAGATCTCTGGGGCAGCATCAACCAGGGTTAGCCTAGCTTTAAAATCATCCTGCCGCTCAATGGATTTTACAATTAAAGATACGCTCTCTAGGTTTTGCTCACCGAACATAGCCAGGTCACCAACACTAGGGCCGCTGGCTGTGGCTATCGGTGTTGTGAAAATCAGATCACCTGATTCACCTTCAACGGTATTTATGTCCCTTAACAGGCTTGAATGGTCTGGTAGGCGAAAACGGCAGGTATATGATTTACCGGCCTCCATTGCTACCAACTCATCAAGAGTAACGCCTGTGGTATTTCCACCGCTGGTGGCGATAGCTTTAACCCGGCCCTGACCAAGACCCCACAACGGGGCATCATGAGCCACCTGGACCAACGACCCCCGGCGGCAAACAAGATGGTCAAGGGCAGCATTTAAGGTGTAGACTTCTGGCCTGAGCTGGGCGGCCGCCATATGGTAACGGGCATGCTTCCACGCCAGATCTGGATCTGTTATTCCTGAAAACTCAAAACCTTCAAACTCTGTAGCTGTGCTGGAGTTATAGCCATCAGCGTAGACAACTATCTCATCTTGCTGATAGTCAGCCTCAGCATTAACAAGCCGGACCCTTAAAGCATGAGGAGCAAAAAACAGGGTTTTTTCGGCTTTGAATCCCCAGGAGTTGCGAGGGGTAAAGTGTTGGGTTATCGGTTTTCCGTCCTGGTCAATAATTATACCCCACTGGCCATCCGGTTTATCAGTATTACCCCGTCCAGCCGCTACAACATCAGCAAAAGTGTCTGGAACCGATGCTTTAAAATCTCGGATCTGGTTAAAGGTGTAGCCATTGGTATCGCAAAAATCATAAAAATCTTGAAAATCTTGAAGATTAAGTTGGGCATCGGTTCTTGGCCTGGCGTTGGCCGGACCCTGTAGAACTAAACGAGCTAGGCTGGCAGGGTTATTGGTTACTGCCTCAGCCCATGTTGAGCCGTTCCAAACTTGAGCATATGAGGAGACAGTTGCTGTTAGATTATCAATCGACCCTTGCAGTTGCTCGCTAGCCTTGATTCTCAGGGCGGTCATCGCCAAAGGTTTGTCAAACTGTATTGGATCTTCGTTAGTTATGCTGCGGAGATATGACCATGAGACATCATCAACAATTGAGGTGCTATCATCGTCTACAGTGGTTCGTCGCAACCTGACATCATACTGACCCCGGCTAACTGTCCAGCGGTGACCAAAACGGATAGCTGAGGTGACTTTATCGGTTATGGTAAAAGTATGCACCCCTGACCAACTACCACCAACCGGCCGAGCCTGAACCTCAACGGTAACCGTGTACTCTTCTCGCTCTCCTGCATCATCAAACTCAGCCAAACCACGAGGAAAAGCTATGTCAACGCTCAACTCATCCGCATCTACTTGTGATGTTCTACTGGTCCAACCGCTAGCCTGAACCAGTGCTACCCCGATCTGGTCTTGAGTGACACTGTTGGGCATTAAGGTTATAGGCCCGTCACTTTCCCGACCCTCAAAAGTCTCTATCTGAACATTGGAAAACTGCTCTATCGGTGTAGTACCGATTTTAATGTTCTCTATTTTTAGCGGTCCATAACCCCAGACAACCAACATGCGGAAATATTCATCATTACCAGATATCTCTGTATAGCTTCTCGCCCCCAAAGGTGGCACATGTTTATGTACCCCCAAGACAACCGGAATCACACCAAATGGCCGGAAATGGTTTCTTGCTCCTGACAGGGAATAGGTTGGACTATCTTGATAGGATTGGGATTGACCACCGCTTAAAGAGGGCAGTTGTGGTGCACTCATTGGTGCGAGTGCATTGATTATCATACCACCGGCCATGGTCACAACACCCATAGCCATGGCTGAGGCAACGCTCCAACCGAAAGCACCACCACCGAATGCGCCGGCTATAGCTGTGCCTATGCCGGTTCCCCAACTAGCTGCTGCAAGGGGTGGAGCGATTACAACCAAAGCTAGGGTTAAAACAACTCTTAGAACATTTTTACCGCCACCATCTCCACCACCGCCATGCACACCTTGAGAAACCACAACATGGGTTCCAGGTTGAGGGATGATTTCACCCCAATAAACATAGGGTACGGCAACGCCATTTATGGATATTAAGGCGTTGTCTCGTAAAGATGGATGGACACCGCCCCGGTTTTGCGAGTCGGTGACGATCTCAGCCAAGGTCTTGCCATGGGGCAGCTCTTCTAATAGTGCCGCATCTCTGAACGGATGGGGTCTAGCTGTGACGGTAATTAGCTCGTTAGACATAACGGTAATATCCAGCGACACGATTTCGCCACCTGGGGCCGTTGATAGGCTCTATAACGCTGTCTATATCTTCTAAAACATGGAGCATTAGACCATTGCCAAGACAGATACCAACATGACTGGCAAGGGAGCCGTAAGCCCGAAGCAGAACAACATCATACTCTTGGGGAGCATCTACCTTGTTCCAGTTCCGACTCTCAACAGCCATCATGTTAGAGATTTTTTGCAGGGTTTCCCGTTTAAGATCTTTAAACGCACCAGAAAAAGAGGGCAGATCTATATTTAACTGATCTTTATAGACCAATCGAACCAACCCCCAGCAATCCAGACCGGAACGGTCCCGACCATCTAGAATAAACGGCAGACCGGTAAAAGCGTTGGCCCACATTTTAAAAGCCTCCAGGGAAGTAGGCAGGGTTAAAACTTCCAGCAGGAAATGGCTCTGTTATCAGGGTTTCGTGGACAACATCACAGCTTACTGTCTCTGCATCATAAGTGATATTGGTAAAAAGAAATTCCGGCCATGTGGTCTCCACTGTGTCCGGGGTATCTGCTAAGACTATATCAACTGTTACCGAGACCGGGCTTTGGATCTGGCGAACGATCTCCCGATATGCTCCATGGATATCATCAAGCTCTATCTTCATTAGCTGTGAGCCGCCCTCAGCCTCTGATGGGAGTTTGGCCCGCATTGGCAGAAAGATAAACTCTTTGCCGTTGCTTCTGGTTCCGTAGATAATTTTAGACGGTGAGGTGTCGTCTATCCGCTCGGTTGGATCGGTTGATATATAGATAGGCTCGGCTAAATCGTCATGAGTCAGGGTGAAAAGCAGAATCGGGCATATACTTGACTCAGATTTTGCAACCTCCTGCCGCATATTCAGAGATAGGGTGGTCACGGCATTACCGCTAGCTTAATAGGCAGTGTAAACAATCCGCCGCCAATGCTGGTATATTCTGGAGTCTCTACAAATGTGTACTCTAGCGGTGTTACTCCGTCCACCTGGTCAACCCATGAAAAACGAAGAGAGCCGCCCAACAGCGTAGTATTGAAAAAGGTCTTGAATGTTGATAGCTGGGCCTGAGTCAGAGTTAGTTGACCATTTACAGGGTAGCTGTTTGCAGTAAATTTTCTCGAGAGCTGCGGCGGCCCCTTCTCCATCGGGGTCCGTCTCACCACATCCGGCAGAGCTTCACTAAAGCCGGAAATCTCTAAACTTTGCGGTAGAGAGCCAGGCCAAGCAGGAACAGCCATTTAACGAGACTCCAAAACAGGTTTCATGTTGAATTTGCTACGAAGAGCACTATTTGTCTTGCTTCCAGGCTGGGAAAGTTTTTGGCTAACCATTTGGTCTACCATCACATCAAGTTCTATACCTCCCCCACCTGTCTGTCGGCTCTGGGTACTTACCTCGCTTGATGAGTTGTTGATGACATTGACTACAACACCACCACTACCACCGGCAGGACCAAGGGCGGCCATCTGTTCCGGGGTAAAAACCCCTTCGCCTTTTTTGGCAATAATCGGCACTTCACCACCAACCAAGCCGCCGGCATGAAAACGGGGGGCGTTGGCAAAAGCAGATATTGGGACTGTTTTTTGAGCTAGGGAACTGGAGCCGATAACGCCGCCGGTGTGGGCCATACCAAACATACTGCTAAAAACACCTGAAATACCGCCAGCACCTTGAAGAGCACCCATAAGTTTGCCTGTGATAGACATACGGATCTGCATTCGCACCATATCAGCAATTATGCTGTTAGCTAGCGAGGCGAAATCCATTTTACCGGTCATGACAAAATCGGTTAGAGCGTCCTCCATTGATGAAAAAGCCCTAACAGTGACGTTATCAATTTGGCTTACTGAGTCTGTGGCAGAATCGGCGTACTCTTGCATTGCCGACTTGCCTTTATCTTTAAGGTTCTCGGCTTCGGCGGCTGCTTTTTTTTCGGCTGCGGCTAATTTTTCATATTCAGAAATCAGATTGTTTATTGGCCCAACGGCTTGCGGCTCAATTAATCCATTTTTTCGCATAAGACCAAGAGCATCAGCCATCCGATAGGCTTTTTTCTCTGCCTCGCTCAGATTTTGACCGTACATATCTACTTCAAGATTGGTGTCTCTGAAGGCTTTTCTTATTTTTTCAACAGCTTCGGCTACCTTTTTTGAATCTTCACCGCTAGAATCTTCACGCCTTTTTGGAGTAACCCCTAAACCACTAGATCTATTTTTTTGCAGAACCTCTTCAACTTCTGCCAGCATTTTCTCTCTTATCTTGAGATTAGTATCATCTCCCTGCTGGTGGGCCATTGTGATACCAAACTGGAGTCGGCCTTTAAGCCTTTCAAGGGTTGAGGCTGAAACTTTATCCAGATCCTTCCAAAGTAATGTGACATCCTCAAGATTGTCTGACATACCACTAAGTAGCTCTGTTAACAAAGACATCCCACCAGACATAATACTGTTGGCCCCGGCTTCACCTATAGTCCTTAGCAACCTGTCAAAACTATCTCCAAGGTTTGATGCTTCACCTGAAAGGGTTTTCATTTGCTCAGACATGGCCCCGGCAAATTCAACTTGACCGATCTTTCTTAGATACCCTTCAATCTCACGAGCATTTTTACCAATAGTTGTAGTCACCCCACGAAATGTGAAACTGACTTTATTACCCTCTGATCTGGCCTTGATACCAAACTCTTTTAAACGCTCAAACTCTCCGGTAGCAGCATCGGCGACAGCCTCAATCATCTGCATAATACTTTTGCCCATGGCAGAGGCAGTATTGCCATACGAGCGCATACTCTCTGTGTTAGCATCTAAGCCCATAGCTTTTAGCTTGATAAATGCTTGCGTGACCTGGGCTAAGTCGTAAGGTGTCTGTTTGGCAAAATCTTTGATAGTCTCCATAGCTCTTTTGGCATTTTCTGTAGAGCCAGTGACTGTTTTTAGGGAGGCTGAAAGCTTTTGAAATTCGGCATTGACTGAAAAAAGAGCACCTGCAGCTTGCATAGCACCAAATCCAGCAGCAAGGCTCAGAATCGCCCCTTTTAGTTTTGCAGAACGCTTTTCAACAGCATTAAATGTTCTGTTCCACTTTGCACCACTAGACTTTAACAACCTATCGGCACGCCCAAGACCGGCCTGCCATTTAGCGGTATTGACATGTAGATCGGTGACTATGTTTGCTGCTTTTGCCATTATTTCAACTTATCCCGTGATGCCTGGTATTGTTTGAGTCGCGCTTTTATAGCAGCCTCATCAATACCCGGCTGGTTTGGTTGTTTTTTGTCGGTAAAAAGGTCTTCTAATGGCGGTATTTTCTTGGCTCTGCTTAACCTGGCAAAATACCAAGAAGATTCCACCCGCTGCCGATGCTGGAGCTTTCTCTCTTCTAAATTTGCTTTTATGATTATTTGGAGCTGGTACGGTGTTAGCTTCCAGAACTCTGAAGGCGAGACACTAGACCTGTGAGCAGCCGCAAGAGCCAGCTCGATATCATCCCCTGCGGCCTCTTGGGGTTTTCTATCTCTTCTGGTGGCCCATTTGGGCCGTAATAAGCAGCGGTTAGAGCGATATCAACAGCCTGGATAGTTATCATTAGAGGTGGTGAAGCAGATAAGACATCTTCATAGGTCAAACCCTCAACACCAGCTGCAACAAGCTTTGCCAGAGAGTCTATATCATCCCCATTCAAGGCCATGGCTTGCTGCTCTTTACTGACCTCTGATTGAACCAGTGCTAAAGCTCTCCAGTCATAGAGAAGGGGGTAAACCTCGCCCCCAACCTCTATAACCATCTCACCGGTGTACCTGTTAGGCATCCGTTAAATCTCCAGTAATCCGAATACTAAATGAGGTATCAACTTTGCTATCTACACCGCCGGAACGGGAGGCAGAAAGGGCGTAGCCTTGGAAAGTCGTTGTGGTGGCATCTGACCAGGTGATTTTAAAATCTTGAATCACCCGGCTGGCTTTAGCGGCCCTGAGCAGGACTTGACCAGGATCAGCAGAGAGGTAGTTACACTCCATACCAAAATTACCATGGTCCTGGAGACCCATCAAAAACTCTTTGGCGGTAGATTGTAGGTTTGTGGTGTCGATCTCCGACGCTGAACCATCAAAACCAGAGAAAGAGATAACCTCTTTTATCTCTGTATAGGTCAGCGGGGTATCTTTGTTGCCGATGCTAAATAGCATCCCTTGGGTTTCGATGGCATCAGACATTATTTAAAACTCCATAAAAAACCCGCTCCATTGCTTGGCGGGTTTAGTTGATTAAAAAATTTGTTTTACTTAGGATTTATTATCTAAGCGACAAGCAAGGCAACAATGTCATATGTGACATTGCCAGCAGAAGCGGCTGCTACTTTCAGAAGGTCGCCAGTCCCAGCGGTCACTGCGTACCCGTCAGCATTTGGGGCAACTAACATAATAGTTCCACCTGGCTTGATAACTAATTGATCTGTGGCATCACCAAAAAATGCACTTAAACCGTTTGCAGCAGCCCCACCAACCTCAATATCAATTGTATTTGCGGCAGCGGCGGTAATCATCAGAGCCTTAACCTTGGTTGCCGTGAGCGTTTCACCAAACTCATTGGTCAAAGAACCGGAGAAATCCAGCTCCTCGCCGGTGTCGTCCGTAGTACGTTGGTCAACAAAAGCATTATTGGCTTGGTTTGCTCCAGTGCCGTTGGTGAATGTTATAGCTACTGGGCCAGTAACCCCTATTGCTGCTTGACTGCCCTGGTCAGACGCTTTTGTAAGGTTTGCCATAATGTTAGCTGTTACCTTACATGTTGCTATAGCTGTTGCCATTTTTTTATCCTCTATTGGGTTTTATATATTGTTATGCGTCGCAAATAATTTCAAAATTATACCGCCAGCTATACGCTTTTGGATGAACGCTTGAATCTGTAAATGGGGCGTTATCGTTTAGGGTGATTCCTCTTACTTGGTTACTGTTCACTTCACCTCTATAACCATCCAAAGCTCTTTGGATATCTGCTCCCAGAGACCTGCAGCCTGCATTTGTTTTGTGGTAGCAATTCACATCTATCTGATCTTCTGTCACACCAGACGGCCCACTTATAGTTTTCCATGGGTCTCTGCCGCCAACATGTTTGATATGGATGTATGGGGCTTTTTGGTTCTGTGGCACATCATCATTGACAAATATGCTGTTTCCAACGGTGGCAAATACTGTGGAATCAGCCAAAAGCAGGTCTCTAATTACAAGATCACCACTCATCGTAGACTCTTTTTAGCTATACTGTATTTGCCGGCCAATTTTCCCGCCTCTCGCTCGATACCTCGAACCATAGATTGTTGCAATTTCTGGTTTGCTCTTGGTGCTGCCCGGTTAACTGCTGGCCGAAACCATGGTCTAGGCCGCATATGAACTTTTGATTTGCCTCTTTTTGATCTACCACCTGGTGCAACCGAAAATCGGCCTGTGCCGTACTCATGGAAATAGCCCCAGAAAGATCGTTTTGCAGACGGACCTAAATCAATCCGATAACCAACAGATCCACGAGGCATTTTTTTGAGCTTTAATAGCCTAATATTGCTTTTCAGGCTTCCATAGGTTTTTGAGGCTTTTGATTTCTCACCGTCTCCAGTTGGGGCGGCGTTTCTAACTTCAGCACGAACAGCAACAGCTTGGGACCGAGTAGCAGCGGTAACAACACGCTTTTGCACTCGCTCCGGCAATTTTTGAAGAACTTTTCTAGCACCTTCCAAACCAGATAGTTTAAAAGTTGCTTCCATTATTAGATTCTGGCTTCACCGGTAAATTTAAGAAATTGACGGTTAAACATTTCGATTGGCTGCCCCACGATGCCATACTCCACATCGTTATAGGTGATAGCATCCACTGAACTGATATCGCTGCCTGATTCATAGCGAACAATGAAGTTTAACCGGTTTTCTGTCCCTATTTGATCTGACAAAAAACCCTCACCGCTTTTAAACTCACGAACAGCAGCCCAAACCTCACGGACAAACACATAACTCTCTGTTGTTCCGCCAACCCCGTCCGGTATGCCGGTGAGTCTTTTAAACTCAATGCGGCGGTTTAAGCTACCTGCTCCAAATTTCATTTATCTTCCCAGACTGAACCATCTTGAAACTCTATCCGTTTGACCGTTTTGATTTCCCCTGTCCCTGGGTCGCCGCATTGCACAAAACCATCCCCAGACACTTTAACTGCATTGAAACTGGCCAAGGTTAAAGCGATCCTAGTTGGATGGTTAACACGGACATTCACATCGATTGAGCTTAACCCTCCGATCTCTTGTTTTTTATGCCAGACTTTGCACTTTTGCGGATCTTTATAGATTTCAAGGGAAATATCTTTCATCACCGCTCACCCCAAACACGATAACTAGCCAGAAGAGCTGAATATCCAAACGGTGGCTCAATAACGTCACCAATTACATGGCTCTCTCGAACTTGGTAAAGCGATCCGATATGCAGCAAAATAGCTGCCTTTATTGCTGCAGGAACATCCTCAGCCAATCCATAACCAGCCGTAAAAGTCACAGTCACCGCATCAGGCTGAACCCTGGTTGATGGCCAAGACACGTTATAAGCTGGTCTGACC
The DNA here is from genome assembly GCA_015232365.1 of Magnetococcales bacterium. GTDB lineage: Bacteria > Pseudomonadota > Magnetococcia > Magnetococcales > JADFYX01. The sequence continues at coordinate 13,759 of JADFZU010000047.1, forward strand.
TCCCGATCTGTCAGGGCATATTGATCTGTAGCTAAGGTCTGGGAGGCTCCATCCAGATCAACATATTTAATACTGTCGACTGACTGAATCGGCGGCAGAGGCAACCGTATAACTGACCCAAAACCGGGCAACATCATTTTCCAAACTTGAGTTACTATAGACCTGCCTAGCCAACCATCTTCACCATCGATATAGCCAGTAGCCGCCAGGATTGAGGTAGTAATCGGCTCATCTTCTACAGCACTATCAACCCGCAAATGTGCCTTTGCTTCTGCCAGAGTAACCGGGGTCACTGTTGGTGCTGTGTCCAGGGTTAGGTAATAACTCATTAGTTAGCCTATTTTTTCCTGGCTGCTGGTTTAGGTTTTGCTGCCCGTTTCGGTTGCGGTTTAAAGGCTTCTGCAGTCTCTGGGGCCGGTTGAGCTTCTGCAGTCTCTGGGGTTGCTGGAATTGCTACGGCTTTGGGTGGTCCGTCTATATATTCAGCACTACCACTTGCAACCAAAGCACTAGCCATGTTTTTAGTGACGGGGATTATCTGCCCAGCTTGGCCGCTTACCCCTGGACCTGCAATTGTGGTCCTCATTTTTACTTGAACAGTCATATCTCTACTCCAGAGTAAAATGGAAAGTACCAGACTTAGAATCGCCGCCTTGAGCAATGGCAATCTTAATCCTGTCATTTACCAACACAATCTGGTCATTAACTGCCGTACCTGCTGCGGCATAAAGAGCTGCCGCCCCATCTGTTCCATGGGTTGGTTGCCGTGGTGCGACTGTCACGCTGGCGTTGACATCGGCCTCAGTCCATAAGGTTTCGCCGGTGGTCTCATTCGTGATGGTAAAATCAACCCCAGCGGCATAGTCATCTTTGACATATCGGATCTGAGAGAGCCGCCCGGAAACAACAGGGATATAAGCCGTTGCTGTTCCGTCTGCCGCCGTGGTTACTGTGGCTGATTTACGATGAGGATTAGACATTAGTAGTCACCCAAGTTAGCCCATACCAGGGTAACTGTTCCGGTAATAGTGCCGGACCCTGTAGCGTGTGCCGCATCGTCATCAATGCGAACATTTAGATAAATATCGCTGTCAGTTGTGCCAGCCGCCGCAATGGTTGCAACATCAGCAGAACCAGCGTTAATCGGCCCAGTTTGAGCTGCTAGTGCGGCAATGGCAGTGGTAGCGATAATATTCTGCTCTGTGGTAGCTAAAGCGTTGCCATCAGTCACAGCAGTTGTGCCAACCCCAATATCACCCTCGGCAGTATCAGCCCAAGCCGCTTCTGTTAGGGTAATATCAGCATCAACAACAGCACCTAGAAACAGGTGGTTACCAGCAGGCATATCGTAGATTTTTACGCCGCCATATTGACCAACCCCGGCATCATCAGTCAGGGTGATAGGTGTCGCTGTTAGAGTTAATACTGTTGTGTGAAAATTATGGGCAGTTTCGGCAACAGTAACGGTGTCCCCGTTTTTTGTGCCAACACCATCCTCGGTGGTGATTTTGCCGCCTGATTTAATGACCTGTTCGTCTGGGCCATTTTTATAAACTTTGGGAATATAGGTTGGGTCGGACATGCTGAAAGCTCCTTAAAAAAATTGGGCCAGGTAATACTAACCTGGCCCGTTATGCTTAAGCCTCGGCAGGCTCGACCAGGGTATCGGAATCTACAACCGTTGCGGGTTGAGTCACCGGCTTTTTAGCGGCTCCATAACGAACAGCGGTTACGCTAGCTGTAGTGGCGTTGGCTGTAGCGATTACCACCTGTGCTCTGACATAACGCTCACGGGGTCGGTAGACATCCAGAACCAGGGCTTTATTGTCGCCACTGGTGGCATCTGCGGTAAATGTTGAGTTGCCAGATAGAGTAGACATGTTACCAGCAGCGTTAGCACCGTCCTGTTGAGCCTGAAGAGTCAGAACAGCGGTATCATCAACATCGGCAAAGGTGGCAACAAACATCACACCCTCATATCCCTGCATATCTAGGATAGTACCGGACTGAGTACCGGTCCCGTCTGCCTGTGTTCCGAGACAGACATCAACTTCTACATCATTCAAAAGTGAAGGATTCATTATATTGGCCTCCTTGGGCCTTTTTAATTTTTGGTATAAAAAACGGGCTAGAGGAACGTATCTTCTAGCCCGTTATATTCAACTTTTTTCTGTTTTGGTTTAGGCCAAGGTTACACGTGAGAAAGCTTCCTCAAGAACCGGCATACCGTCAGACTCCATACGTCCGATAAATCCGTCTTGATTGGTCTCTGCATACAGCTCAACCAAGCGTTGAACCTGCATATTGAGAGCATCGGCAATCCAGTAATTTGAGAAGTCACCCAAAATGCCAACATAGAGACCTGTGGTGAATGTGTTTGGTGCATACTCTGAAATCATCAAAGGCCGACCAAGTAACGTATCAGGCTCATTTGCACTCACACCTTCACGCCAGATGTATTGACCGTCGCCATCTTTCAGCTTGGTCAACATTTTTACAGCGTCACGGTGGAACATCCAATCTGATTGACCCCAATAGGCTGCTTTAAGGTTGTATTTTGCCTCAATCAAACCATCAAAGGTCAGGGCGGTGGCTGTGTTGCCGGTAGAGATATCCCGACCTGTGGAAATACCTTGAGCAGATGCGGTAAACACGCCCAAAGGCTGACCAGAGCCGCTACCAGTCAAGAACGCTTTCTCTTGAGTCACACCAAATTTATAGGCAAGACGTTGCTGGATGATACTCTCAATCGGCAATGCAGAGACGGATAGCAGTTTTTTGGAAACTTTCACCCGTTTAGCTACCGGTGTCGGTTTTAACTCACGCTTACCAAACCGTAGACTTGTATCTTCACTACCTGTACCAAGCTCAACAGTCCAATCGGCATCTGCCATACCTGTATCTAGGGATGGTGCGCCCATACTTGTTGATTCGGTGAGAGAGAACTTGGTGGCTTTCTGGCGCATAAAAACTGCATTATCCACACCCTGAATAAGTTGAGCAACAAACTGCTCTGGAGCGACAAGATAACCACCCTCAGAGTTATTACCAGCCTGTAAAGCCCGGAACTCTGCCACTCCTTCGCCCTCCATGCGGCCTGTAGCCAGATAGTTACGGAAAGCGATAGTGGCTAGATCTTTTTCACTTCTTTGGTCGGTATTTTTGTCGACATCACTGGCAGCAGCTTGAGTAGAGGCCATCTCCCGGTCTAGTTCAATTTGGCGTTGCTCTACCTCAATTTGAGAACGTAGAGCCTCTTGTTTATTAAACAACTCCCCATGTTTTACAGTCTCTTCGCTGGTCATATCACGTTTTGCAGCTTCAGCACTATCAATGACTGCCCGCATTTCATGGGTAATTGTGCGACGTTGTTCTTGCAACTTCTTTAGCTTCTCAGACATTTTATTGATCTCCAGTTATGTGGATTAATTTAATTTTTTCCATAAAAAAACCCGCTCTATTGCTAGGCGGGTTTGATTTGAAATTAAGAATATGGGTTGATCTATATCTCAGCCATCTGTTGTTTGGCTTTAATCAGGTTTGTTTGTGGTGGTGGTTTTTTTGATTCGTTCCAGGTTCGTAGCTCTCGCACTCCGACATCAGTTTGCGGATAAGCTGGGTAAACAACTGGTGAGACATCAAACAGGCGTAAGTTTGTCAGGGTCCGAATAGCTTCCCCGTCATCACCTTCCGCCCAATTTTGACCCTTTGGACGAACTGAAAAACCAAAGCTCATCTGTGACACATCGCCTCGCTCCATCAGGGTAATTAAATCCCTGGCTGCAACGGTGTCTGGGGGGTCTATCTCAATAGCCAAACCTTTATCATCTTCTTTTAGGCGCAAGGTTCCAGATGTGTTTCGGCCTAAAAGAAAATTAGGGTCGTGGTTGAACAGTGCTCTAACATCGTCTTGCCCTATGGCCTCTTTAAATGCACCAGGTGCAATCTGCTCCCGGAATCCGCCTAGATCCTGGGATAGTTCGTTAAACACGGCGGCATGACCTGTTATGGTTTTTTTATCGCCGTCACGGGTTTCAATTTTCATTCCTGTAACGGTAAAGGCTCGGCGTTCTATCTCGCTCATTTGGTTGTTTCCTCCACTGCCCGCTGTGCTTTTGCGGTGTCTTTTAAAAGAATTTCTGTGATTTTCTCAGCCGGGGCCATATTGAGGGGCTGCAACCGAGAATCACCACCTTCAAGCGGTGGTAAGTTCTTCAATTTCCGGGCTTCATTAGGGGTCATGATCCCCCACTGGATATGAGTTGCCAGCACCTCGGCACTTGCCTTAGCGTCACCACGCAACAACCCCTCAACATTAAACTCAAAGAACAATGAACCACGCCTGGATGGCGGGATGAGTGCTTGATTTAATACCTGCTCAAAATCCACCGCATATGGTCGAATTGAATAGACAACAAAACCAATTGATTGCTGTTCTACACCAGTTCCGAAACTAGTTTGTTTTTCATTTAAACCAATCAAGTGCGATGGCACGCCATAAACACGGCTAGCAATCTCTGAGACCGTCGACTGATACGCCTCGAGGGTTTGAGCATCCTGGTTGGACATGCCTATCGGTTTGAACTTCATGCCACCATCAAGGATGGCTAGCCGATGAGCGTTTGCTGTCCCTTGGTGTCGTCTTTCCCAAGACTCTCGCAGGCTGGTTGCTGCTTTATCTGTTACCGGTTGCTCTAACTCCAGCACCCCTTTAGGTGCAGCGGAGTTGCCAAAAAATGAGGCCATATATGCAGCTTGGCCCATGGCTCTGCCGATAGTCTCTCTGTGTAGAGTCACTGGTGACTTGCCGGAAATTCCATGTCGATCAAAGGGGCGGCGGCGTAAATGCAAAACCTCATGACTCAGAAGGGTCTCGCCTGTTGGCCCAACCCGATAAGCTACGCCACCCTTATCAAGCTTAAATGGCGTTACATCCCGCGGATAAAATGGTTCCAACGCTACCGGCATACCATCACCACGGTAACGAATACGGGAATAGCCGTTACCAAAAGTTCCTAAATGAAACATCTGCTCTTGTCGCCATTGAACCGATGTTTGCCAAGAGTTTGGAGCGTCGTGCAAAAGCTTATGCAGAGGGTGTTTAACTTTCTTTTCCCTTGCACTGCCTTTGCCTCTCTCATATAGATTTAAAGGGATAGTTCCAATTGTATCAGCCAACAGGCCAAGACTAGAATAAACCGCCGGGCATGAAAGTGCCGTCTCTGGCGTAACTGTTGCCCCTGCTTGTGTTGTTGCTCCACCAAACCATTCAGCCAAAACCGGGTCACGTGGATGGGTCGGGTTAACAACAGCAGATCTTGCCTCTACTTCAGCAAAAGCCGGAGTCATTTAATTGCCTTTGGTAAAAAATCGCCACAAGCATCTGAAGCCCGCACAATAGGCCATATAGGTTGGCTATATGAACCAGTGAGAGGGGCATTTTTGCGACATTCGCCAACCACTTCGGAATCTTCAGCGGGCTTAAAAAACGTACAGCCTACACATTGCTTTGTTAGATCGGCAAGACGCATTAAAGTAGACCTCCTCTTTCCTCAATTAGCGATGACATATCAACCTCAGTTTCCAGATTAGCCATATCTCTAGCTTTCAACCCTATCGCCATGGTCGTAGATACTGCCCCGTCAATCCTGAACCTGGTTTTTGATTTATCCAACTTTCTATTTCCTGCCGGATCTGTAACAGCAATGGCGTTAGAAAAACAGAACGTCAAAACCGGATTATTTGAATGTTGAAACTTTCTTTCAATAACGCTGGTCTCTAGGGCATCTATGGCTGGGGCCATGTCTTTAAATCCCTGACCCCATCCAACCAACCTGATAGCACCCTCTCGGTGGTCTTCTTTACCATCCAGGTAGGAATCTATCCCTAGAGACACCAACTCTTTTAAAAGTGATTCAATCCGCCATCTATCGTAAGCAAGGCCGCGAA
>JADFZU010000048.1 GCA_015232365.1 Magnetococcales bacterium
AAAACACAGACTCATTCACCACCAGAGTCACCTGGTGGCCGATGATATCAGTCCTCGGAACCTACTCTTCTGGAAAATCTACCTTTATCAACACATTTTTACAACAAAATCTTCAGAGAACTGGAAATCAGGCTGTTGATGATAAATTTACCGTTATCTGCTTCTCAGAGGGGGAAGAGGCTAGAACACTTCCAGGCCTGGCTCTTGATGCCGATCCACGTTTTCCGTTTTATAATATTAGCCAGGAAATTGAACGGGTCAGTGCTGGCGAAGGCAAGAGGATTGACTCCTATTTGCAATTAAAAACCTGCCAGACTGAGATTCTGCGTGGCAAAATCGTCATTGACTCTCCAGGTTTTGATGCCGATTCACAGAGAGATGCCACCCTGCGGATTACCGATGATATGATGAAACTATCGGATCTGGTTTTGGTATTTTTTGATGCCAGACACCCAGAACCGGGTGCGATGCGAGACACCCTAAAGCATCTGGTACAAAATACCATACACCGCTCTGATGCCAACAAGTTCCTATTCATTCTCAACCAGGTCGACTGCACTGTTCAAGAGGATAACCTAGAGGATGTGGTTGCCGCCTGGCAAAGAGCTCTCTCCCAGGCAGGCTTAACTGCAGGACGTTTTTATCAGATCTACAATATTAATGCTGCTCCACCAATTGACGATGAAAATATCCGGTCTCGCTATGAGAGCAAAATGCAAGAGGATCTTGATGAGATAACCGACCGGGTCAACAAAGTTGAAGTTGAGCGTGCCTACCGTATTATTGGTGTGTTGGAGCATACAGCCAAACTGATTGAGAATGAGGTTGCTCCTCGATTAAAAGTTCTACTTACAAGATGGCGCAAACAGGTGTTGATTAGCAATTTAATCATCTTTGCTATTATTGGGGCTGGCATTGTATCTCTACTGATGAAATATCAGATCGACTTCATGCCTTGGCTCCACTACAAACACTGGCTTTCTGATAGTGTTGATTTATGGAAAAAAATTGTCGTTGGCCTGTTTGGTATTGGTGGCTTGGGGCTGGCTGGCTTTATCAACCACCGCATGCGGAAAATGGCCGCTAATAAATTAAATGCTGAGATCGAATCCACTATTGAGAGCGAAGATATCAGGGAGTATCTTGGTAGTGCATTTATCTACAACACCAAACCTCTGCGTTCGGTATTCAATACAACACCAGCAGGTTGGGGACCATTATCTGGCTCTAGCAGAGCTATCAAAAATGTTCTAAAAAAGACCGATATATTTGTTCAGAGTTTGAACGATAAATATACCAATCCATCAGGGAAAAAATCACGTCCAGGGACTATTAAGCTGGAGGTAGAGTAGTAAAGTTAGTAGTCAATATAGGAAAATCTCTTATGATTATTCGTAAAATATTGAGTCCTGTTTTTTTATCTGTGGCTATGTTTATAACTGCACCAGCTCTTGCTGGTGGCTGGCTGGGGGTAACCATCGAGCCACCACAAGGGGTGCAGATTGGTGAGATTATCAAAGGGGGGCCGGCTGACAAAGCTGAACTGCTAAAAGGTGATATTATCACCAAGATAAATGGCAACAAGGTCTATTCGGTCGCCTCTTTTACCCAGAAAATCTCCCAGATTGGTGCAGAAAAAAAGGTTACGCTAGATATTATGCGCCAGGGTAAACCTTTAACAATCGAAGTTATACTTGATGATAGCAGCAGGCACCGCTCTGTATCCCAAACACCATTTTTTCAAAGTCCGCCAAACGGGGCCCATAGTATACCATTCCTGCCGCCTGGCCACTTTCAGCCTCCAGCCTATCAAAACAGTAATAAATTTCCGCCAATCAAATCAAAAGCTGATGCTCAACCTGCTGTATGGCTGGGGATAGCACCAGGTGTAGCAAAGTCTGGAGAAGTTGTAATTAAAGGGGTAGCTGCTAACGGTCCTGGAGATAAAGCCGGCCTTAAAGCTGGTGATCTTATCATCTCTATCAATGGTCAAGCAGTTGTCTCTCCAGCTTCTCTGATAAAAATGATCTCAAACTTTAAACCTGGTGATCTGGTTATCCTAGCCATAACCAGAAAAGGCCAAGATAAATCTATACAGATAAAAATGGCTGCCCACCCTACAGCAAAATAAAATCTGGATATTTAATTGTTTTTCACCACTCCCCTTACTCCAGGGACTCTTATTCGTCGTTATAAACGATTTTTAGCAGACATTGAGCTTTCTGATGGGCAGACTGTTACTGCCCATTGTGCAAATACTGGCTCCATGACCGGTCTTGCCGAACCGGGCATGAAGGTGCTGCTCTCTCCTGCCAACAACCCAAAACGCAAACTTGCCTACACCTGGGAGATGAGCTTTGCCGAATCAACCTGGGTTGGTGTCAATACCGGGCTAACCAACTATCTAGTCCGTGAAGCACTACAAGGGAAAAAAATCCCCCAATTAGCCAGTTTTGATAACATTCGTTCAGAGGTTCCCTTTGGAAAATCGACAAGACTGGACTTTTTACTGACGGATAACAGAAATTCTCGCTGTTTTATAGAGGTGAAAAGCGTTACTCTACGTTGTGGGGAACATCTAGCCTTTCCTGATGCTGTAACCAAACGTGGTACTCGTCATCTCCAGAGCTTAATGGATGTAGTGGCACAAGGAGACCGGGCTGTACTGTTTTTTTTGGCACAACGTAGCGATGGATGCTGTTTTAAACCGGCCGCCCATATTGACCCCACATATGCCAAAACTCTAATAGAGGCCATTAACTGTGGCGTTGAGGTTATGGCTTGGCAGTGTATAACTGGAGATAGCCAGATAACAGTAAACAGTCCACTATCCATGGAGCTTAGCTAAGTCAGATGATCAAAATTAAAACTGCCCAAGAGATTGCCGCAATGCGGAAAACATGCCGTTTAGCTGCTGAGACATTGGTTATGATTGAAGAGCATGTCAAACCAGGAGTCTCCACTCTTGAGCTAAACAATATTTGCCATGAGTATATAATCTCCCATGGAGCGGTCCCATCACCACTGAACTACAGGGGCTTTCCCAAATCTATCTGCACCTCAATAAACCATCAAATTTGTCATGGCATACCTAGTGAGCGGATAATCAGGGATGGGGATATAATCAACGTCGATATCACCACCTACTTAAATGGCTTTCACGGTGATACCAGCAAGACTTTTCATGTAGGTAACCCAACGCCAAAAGGTGAGAAGGTTAGCAAGGTTGCACTAGAGTGTCTCAATGCGGGCATTGCTGTTGCCCTACCTGGTGTTACCATTAACAATATAGGCAAGACCATAGAAGGTATAGCCAAGAAAAACCGCTGTAGTGTGGTCCGTGAGTATTGCGGACACGGTATCGGCAGGGAGTTTCACGAAGAGCCTGCTGTGCTCCACTATGCTGACCAACGTGACCGGATAACTATTCGCCCAGGCATGATTTTCACTATCGAGCCTATGATCAACCTGGGTAAACCAGATATAAAACACATGAAAGACAACTGGACTGTTGTCACTAAAGACCACTCCCTATCCGCCCAGTTTGAACACACAATCCTTATTACTGAAACCGGCAATGAAGTTTTGACTGATCTTGGCGGCAAAATTACCGAGATGGGTTAAGGTGCTAGTAAAATACTGTTATCACTGATGGTGATTGATGAGAGCCTACCATCAAGGTAGTTTCCACTGGCATTAAGGTCGTATGAGGTAGGAATACTTTGAGAGGTTGTACCACTATCCCCGGCAAAAAAGTGTAGCCCTGAAGGCAGATAGTTGGTAACTATATCATTATATTGCGTAATCATATCTGAAATATAATAGGTCACATCAAGAATAACTCCGCTTAGGGTCTTTATCTGCACAGTTGATTTAGAGGTATCAAAACTAACCGTAGTACCACTGATACTGGCTTGTAGGCTGAAGGTCACATTCACCGAATCATAACCTATAAAATCTGCCAGGCTTGAGGTATTGGTAAGCCAGTTACCTGTGATGGAGCTGTTATTCAATTTGCTGTTGATACTGTTCAAATTATTGATAGTAAAGCTAATTACAATAACACCATCGGCACCGATATCAGCAGCAACCTCTTCAACTATGTCATCCAGTTCAATAGTAAAATCAATACCTGTGAACTGCTTGTCGATTTTGCCAAGAATCAAGGTTAGCAGATCTCTATAGTTTATATTGTATGAGCTGCCTGCGGTTAGTGTAGTGCGGATATTTTCATAGAGTATTCTGGAGTTATTACGAATATAGGTAAGTGCAGTGTATGGGATGACACTAATGGTAAAGTCAGCTTCACCACCCAAACCACCCTCATCCACCCCTTTTATGGTAACCGTATAGGTTGCCGTATCCTCTAAAGCGGCCAGACCTGCTGTGGTAACAGCTATATAATCACCAGAGATAAAAAATATTGAGCTGGAATCAGACGAATCGCTATTATTGATGGCCGAAGTTATTGAGTAGGTAATGCTATCCTCTTCATCAGGATCATTGTGGGTGAAGTATCCCAACTTTGTGCCGCCGGTCACTGTCTCCTCTTGATCAATATTGGTATAGGTCATGGTATCCAGACCAACATTGGTATCATTGACGGTAATTGTCAGCTCTTCATCGTAAGTTTTGGTATAGGAGTCAGTTGCCCGGACAATCACTGACAGTGTGTTTGTGCCGGTTACCGAATAGTAGACGGTATCCCCTGTTACCACATATAAAGTGTCTCCAGAGATAGAAAACTTCGCTTCATCATCACCACCAACGATAGTGTAGGTATGGCTGTCTCCATCATCTGCATCTGTTGCTGAGAGAGTTGCTATGGCAACATCAGCGGTTGCGTTGGCCTTTTCATCAAAAGAGTAACTTGAAAGAGCAATATCTGTTGCTGCAAAGGCTTCAGTAACAGTAATTGTCATGGTTTTATTTAGTATATTATTTTTTGAATCTGTCGAGCGAATAATAACTGACAGGGATTTTGTCGAATCGTAAACGACAGTTTTTCCCTTGACCACATATAACGTATCACCAGAGATGGAAAACATTGCTTCATCATCTCCGCCAGCAATAGTGTAAGTGTGGCTATCTATAGGTGATGCATCTGTTGTTGTCAGAGTGCCGACAACTACATCACTGCTTCTATTCGTATACTCTTTAACTGTTGATGACGAAAGGCTTATATCTGTCGGTGAGTAGGTGGTGGTCTCCTTATCAGCAATTATTGGCTTCTCTTCCTCCTCACTTACTACTTCATCATCTGTAGTATTGGTAGCGGTAGAGCCACTATCATCCCCCTCTTCTGCTGCCGCATCTTCTTGGGCAACACCACTCTCTGCCGCATCAACTCCGGTTTCAGTTTTTGTTACAACCAACTCCGCGGCACTCAGAGCTGACTCTACAGCTTCTAAGGCAATCTTTTCTGCCTCTATGGCAATCGCCTCGGCTGCACTAGCCTCTTTTTCTATCTCAATAGCCACTTTTGCCAGCTCTTCCGCTGTCTGAATGGCTATATCAAATTCAGACGACTTTTTAGCCTTTGCTATTGCAAGGTTGATCTCGGCAACAGTTTTACCAGTTGAGTCAGCTATATCATTGATAATTCCGTTGGCAACATCAACTCCAGCAATCTCGGTTACAATAGCTGTCACCATACCGATGGTTTCGACTCCGGCAACCTTGATTATAATCACTGCAATAGCTGCCGCTGTATCTGCATCAGCCCCTGATACTTTGGTCACAGCTCCAGCCACTCCAGCAACAGTATCTGCCAGAGTAACCTGGATAACTGCTCCAGCAATCTGGGAAGCGACCTTGGCTCCGGCTACCTGAGTTACCGCAGCAGCCACCAAAGAAGCAAACTTGGGTCCGGCAACATGGACAACTGCTGCGGCAATCTGGTAGGCAACCTCAGGCCCGGCCACCTTGGTTGCTGTAGCAGCAACCGCTCCGGAAAATTTTGGACCAACGGCTTGGGTCACAGCAGCAGCAATTTTTCCGGCTCTCCTCGGACCGGCAACCCTGGTTACGGCAGCAGTAATATTTAAAGTTTCACTAGCTGGAGCAACCCTGGCAACAGCCGCAGCAATTGCTCCAGCATTTTCACCATTAACAGCCTGGGTAACAGCAGCGGCAATATAGGCAGCATATTCAGCACTGGCAATTTTTGTTACTGCTGCCGCCACTAAAGCAGCCTTCCCTGGTGCTGCTGCTGCAACTGCGGTAGCAACTGGAACTGGAGCAATCTTTCGCTGTGATTCAGGCAGAGAGTTTATTGCCGTAACAGCAGCACGTTCAGCAAGGTCGGGGTCAGCAAGAGCGGCTACCGCAGAAATAACAGCGGCTGCTTCAGCGTTATCTGTAAAATCAACCTCAATTAATGCACTACCTATTATTTCTGCAATAATATCAGCATCACCTCTTCTAGCGGCTACCACTGCCGATTTCACAATAGCTGCCACCTCATAGATATCACTGGCAACACTGGCTACACCGGCAATAATCTGCATGCTGCTCTGTTTTTTATTATCCCGGTTCAGTTTTTCCTGCTGTTTTTGATGTTTTTCCAACACTTTGGCAGCATCTGGAAACTGCTTTTCAACCCCTTTTATAAATTCAGTCTGGGCTAGTTTTTGCTCTTTTGTCAGAGGTTTTGTTGGGGTAGTCAACAGACCAAGCTTGGCTGCTTTGGCTAGAGAATCCAGAGCTTTTGCAAGCTCCTTGAGCGAAGCCCCGTGAGCAGCCTGAATAAATGATAAACCGTTGCTAAACAGCTCTAACTGCCTATAAAAACTGACAACAGTCCGATTGATCAGAGATTTTTTTGGCGATAATGCATGGTTGCTAGTAGCTGCTGGAAAGCTGTTGACCATAATTTTCTGCTTGGCAATAGAGGCCCGGTTGGCCTTGGCATCTTCCATTAACTGATCCTTGGTCAATGGGATAACAGCAGACATTAAAGGATCAACCTCTTTTTTTATCAAGTCGATTGCCCCAACCCGCATGGCTGGCAGCAGTGATTTTGGCTCAACAGGAAGGATAAATTCGTCAACTACTGCTAGAGACTCGCCTGCACCAAGGTTTAATTCGCCGCCGCCATTTTCAGAAATAGCTTCACCAACAGGAAGGTTGACAAAATTTGGATAGTTCTCAGCGACCACCCCCTCAACAACAGTACCTCTCACCCCAACCGTTGCTGTTGGCATACGAATAGCTATTTGAGGGGTTATTACCGCAAATCCAGAATTAAAACGAAACGCACCAGAATTAACGGAAATAGTGTTGGTTGTAACGCTATCAAATGGGTTGAAAACAAACTCATTCAGCTTGATTTCGGCATCAGAACCGAGAGTAAAATTGGAACCATCACGGAATTTTAGAACAACAGAATCACCCTCTCCAGTTATGATTTTTTCACCGGCAAAGATTTTATCATTAAGTTGAAGAGTTTTTTTTCCCCTGTCGCCAACCTGCCCTGATACGCTCCCTTTTAGCTTTAAGACCCTGCCTATATGTATTGGGCCACTATCTGCAGCACCCGGAGCAGACCAAACTTGAGTAGGTTGATAGCTAAACAGTATAAAAAGGCAGAATAGAAGCAGGGCAGACAGGCGAAACTTAACGGAGAGACCATACTTTACAGTAGGTAATGCCTCTAAGACGGATGCTGTTTTTGAAGAGCTGGCAAAAATTAACATACCCTTTCTACATTGTGTTGGTTTGCAATGGCCCCACTTAGTTAAAACTGAAACCTGTTACCAAAGGCACATTCCTGGAGCTGTTTTGAGCATATTGTAGATTGTTAGAGCTGCTTTTAGCCATTATTTCTTTTTGTTGATTCTCAACAGAGCTCCATTTTACAGGAGACACCCAGCGAGGATTATAAACTTTTTGATCCATATTATCTTTGGCAATATTCCAGGAAAAAGCTCCAGTAGTTATCGCCATAACAACTGTTGCAACCAACCACCAGTCACTCTTTGGTTTCTGAGTATGTGGGGCGGCTTTATGGCTTTTTTTACCGCTAACGGCCCTTTTTTTAATCCTAGCGTTAGAGTTATCAATAACGACTGCACTCCGGTCCCAATTGTCATTACCTCTAGGCGTAGCTTTTTTTGTTTTAAAGTGCTCTTGATCAGCTAAATGGACATGGTAGGTCTCGACCTGCTGGCTACCTCTGGCATAAGCTGACATAAGAGCTTTGTGTGCCAACAGATGTATTTTACGCAGACTACCGCCTGAAATTGCCTGAATAAGCTCTATTGATGATCTGTCAAACAGAGGTTTGCCAATATAACCAGAAACAGAGAGGCGAAAGTTGATATAACTGTTAATCTCCTTCAGAGTTAGAGGCTTTAAATGTAACCGATTGATAATACGGTCTTTCAAAGGTGATGCAGCTTTTCCTGATAGCTGTGCTTCCATCTGCGGTTGACCAAACAGAACCCACTGGAGCAACCTTTTTTCACTATGCTCAAGATTGCTCAACAGGTGAATCTCTTCCAGCACCGCCCCAGAAATATATTGAGTCTCGTCGATAATAACTACAACCCGTTTTTTAGCAAAATACTTTTTTGTTAGATATTTACTTAAAGTAGAGCGTAGATTGTTAACACTACTACCTTTGGCAACAGGTAGGTTAAGCTGCTCAGCTATGGTTTGTAAAAACTCCAATGGCGACAACCGGGGATCTTCTATAACTATGGTTTCAACAGTAGCTGCTATGTTTTGCACCAACAGTCTAAGCATTGTTGATTTTCCCACACCTATTTTACCAACAACTGTAGTCAGCCCCTCTTCATTAAGCACCGCATACTCAATGGCTTGTAACATAATTTTACGTTTTCCATGCTCAAAATAGTGCTCAATATCTGCCGCATTGGGAAATGGAAAACGGTTTAAATTAAAATGGTTGAGATACATGTCTGCCTCACAAAATTTAACTAGCTAGTCATATTATCATGTTTGAGATAAATAATTTTGCAACTCTTTGATACGCTCTTTTACCTGCTGCAACTTAAACTCTGACGAATGATCAACAGCCAGTTTTGCAGCTAGAATATAGTATTTCAGTGCCTCTTCCTGCTTCTGCAAATGGTCCAGGCTTATGGCAAGATTATAGATTGTGTCTGGATGGTCTCGCTCTAATATGTGAGCGTTATAAAAAGCAGTCCTGGCATCTGACCACTTCTTATTAGCGGTGTAAATTGTCCCCAAAATAAAGTGGAGATTATAGTTGTCAGGCTCTTCACGGATCATCGCCTTTAATTGGCTTATCCGGCGAATGGGATCATCAGTCTCTCGCAAGCTAAGCAGGCGGGATTTCGCCTCCTGGTCTTTAGGGTCAAGAAATAAAATCTGCTTGTAGGTACGTCTGGCTTCATCAAATTGACGCTTATGTACGGCAATTGAGGCCAGGCCCATTAGTGCCTCACGACGAAACACATCCTGCCTTAGAACGCTCTGATAGATTTCATGAGCCTTGGCAATTTTACCCTGGCCAAAAAGAAGTTTTGCTCTCTCTATCTGCTTACGCACACCCGCTGTCCGTAAACGGCGAGACTGTCTTATACCTGATTCATCACTATCAAAAAAATCACTACTGGCAAGTTTTATCTGTGCTGGTTTAACTTTCGCCCGAGAACTCTCTTGAACCTTGGTTGCGGCCATGGATTTGTTAATATCATTAATAGTTGTCTCCAGCAGATCCATACGGGCTAGCAGATCAATTAAATCATTTTTCTGCTTATCTTCATCTGAACCATCTTCTTTTTCTTCTACCGCCTCAACCTCTTTAGCTACAGTTACCGCCTTTACCTTATTAGGAGGGACAATTGGCCGTACTCGTTTAGACTCTTGGCGAACAAACTTTGAGAGAGGCATAAGGTCTATCTTTTTTTCAGTCTCTGCTTTTTTCACATTATCCTGAGCCGGCTTATCACTTAAAACACCTGTTGCATAGATCACGACACCGACAGCAAGCAGAGCTACAAAAATCAAACCCCAACTAGAAAAACCGCTTTTAGATGAAGAGTCCTGATAATTATTTCTCTGGGTATCAATGTTTTGCTGCTTCTCACTGTTTTCATCAGGATCGCCACCATCAGCACCAGCCAAAGTATCTACCAATACACTCATAGCTGCTTCCTTATGGACACGCCCTGCTCTTTGAAACCAGTGTTGAGGTTTTTCATAAAGTTATTGAGCAGCGTAAGCTCTTTATTCTCAGTAAGATCAGCATCAGAATTGATAATAGTTGGTTTGAGGAACACAACCAGTTCAACATTGGTGACACTCTTCTTTTTATGTTCAAACAGACTTCCTAACAGTGGGATAGTAGATAGGCCGGGAATAGAGTTGTCGCCATTATTGATCACGCTGGTCATCAAGCCGCCAATAACCGCAGTTTGAGTACTCTGAACACTCAACATCGACTCCATCTCACGAACCTGAATTTGCGGGATACGGCTCACAACATTCTGGGTCGCCAGGTCTGGATTGGGGTCTGTTACAAAATCAACTACCCTGGTAATCGTCGGACGCACAATCAGACTGACCTGACCATTTTGGCTTATTTGCGGCAAGACGCTCATAACCAAGCCAACAGGTACGGTTCTAACATTTGAGGTATAAGTGGTAATAAGAGTTGAATTACTCTCTCTCTCATTTTTTTCTACGGTAAAATAGACCAGATTATCCACAACTTTCAGTACAGATATCTGATTATTCATAGTTACCAGCTTTGGTGAAGACAGAACCCGGACATCACCAAATTGATCAAGTAGCTTTACAGCAATATTAACGTTATGGAACACCCCTGAAACATTGGCTACACCAGCAAGTGGATCGGTAATATTAAGAGCGGCAATGGGGTTCTCGTCAGTAACTACAGTAGCTAGAGTTGTTGAAGTATTATCACCAACAACTGATTTGGTGGTCTTAATGTTGCCGGCTATATCTCTAAAAGCGGTCCAGTCTATTCCTGTTTCGTGGTTTTTATCCAATCTAACTTCTAAGATTGTCGCCTCAATACGGACCTGTCTACTAGCTCCCGCCATGAGGTTGTCAAGAAATAACTGCACATCTCCATGCTGCCGTGATGTACCACGAACAGTAACCAAGCCGCTCTGGGGATTGACAATGACTAACCTATCTTTACCATCTTGTTTGTCAACATTGACAAGCTGCTGAGAACCTCCATTATTATCAACAAGATATGACTCTAGAGCTAGATTCTCTTTTACTTCATCCTTATTTTGGTCACCCTCTGATTGCTCTGTACTTTTTTTAGAGAGATCAATAATAGAGCGGATATTATTCTCCAGTTTAGACCAAAAATTATTTTCAGATAGGTTGTCAACCATTATGTTGGAACGGCCTCGACCGCCAGATCCACCTGGGATGGTGCTACTATTTGAAGATGAAATTTGACTTGTCAACCTTAGGTTACTAGTCATCTTCCGGTCAATATTAAGATAGTTTATATGGTAGGTATGAAGATAAGGAACATCAGGAGTAACTACTAAAGTCGGCCCCTCAATCTCAAACCTTAAATGGGCCATTTTAGCGATTCTCTCAAGGACCATTGGCAAGGTTTGATCGATTACGTTCAGAGTGACAATACCGGAAATATCAGGGCTGATATCTACGTTGAGTTTGGCATTTTTTGCTAAACTATAGAGAAGTCCTTGCACAGAAAAATCTTCAACGGCAATTGAGTACAGCTCTTCATATGCTTCATTTGAGGAGGTCTCAATGGGTAGTACAGGCTGGTGAGAGTGTGCAACCGGCGAAGGGATGCTGCCAGCAACTTTAGTTGATGGTTGTACAACATCACTATCCATCTGTGGTGACGCCGGCTCTTTACTAGCACACCCACCAACAATCAACAGGCACAGAATAGAGAAAATCTGCAGTTTTTTAAGCATTATCCATCTTCAAGGTTAATTAAGATACCGGGAGTGGTATACAAAATTAAGGGCCTTCCAAGGCACACTCATAACTGATTTCTCGGTTATGAAATGCTTTAACTTTAGAAGAAATAGATTTCTGCTTAGTTATTGAAATATAGTGATCAATCCCTCTCATCCAACCAGGCCATCTGGATGGCTTCAAGTACTTTTTCGTTGCACCGTTCGGGTGCATCGTCAAAACCGGGCAGATCCATAACCCAGAGTCTCAGGTCGGTAAAACGAACCTTTAATGGATCTATGTCAGGCTTTGAGTCAGCCAACTCTATGGCTATATCGTAAATATCAATCCACTTCACGGCTCTACCCCTTTGTTTTGTCAACACTCATATTTTTTGAATATTCAGGAATAGTCACAACAAGACCATCCAATGCTTTGGTCATGATTATCTGACATCCTAAACGGCTGGTGGCAGTTAGACCGAAGGCTTGGTCCAGCATATCCTCCTCGTCATCAGTGGCCTCTGGTATTTTATCATGCCATGCAGGGTCTACAACCACATGACAGGTTGAACAGGCCAGAGAGCCTTCACAAGCCCCTTCTAGTTCAACCTTATTATCATGGGCCGCTTCCATAAGAGATGTCCCCTCCTCTACCTCAACAGTCTGGTTTGCAGGAAGAAATGTAATGGTTGGCATGACTAATTATCCTTTATGCTTTAAGAGAAATCATCAACACTGTGTCCAGTCATGGACTGCTGCACACCTCTATCCATACGGCGTTGAGCAAAAAATGTGGTATCACGGTCCAGATCCCTGATGCATTGATTTATTACTTCATGATCTTTGCCCTGGGTGCTCTCCCAAAGTTTGAGCATAGCTGCCTTAACCTTTTTCAATTCCGCCTCATTGAGGAGATCGCCATCATGTTTAAGAGCAGCACCAGAAGCAGCTAAAACTCTATCAGCATCTACCTTGGCCTCATTAAATGCTCTAGCTTGCATATCTTCCGCACCATGGGTGATGGCATCACGAAGCATCTGCTCAATCTCACCATCACTGAGACCATAAGCCGGTTTAACCATAACAGACTGAGCGATTTGCGTAGTCTCCTCATGGGCAGAAACTGTTAACAGACCGTCAGCATCTACCTGAAAAGTAACCCTGATTCTTGCTGCTCCTGCAGTCATTGCTGGTATGCCACGCAGTTCAAAACGGGCAAGTGAGCGACACTCTGAGACCAACTCCCGCTCTCCCTGTACCACATGGATCGCCATAGCGGTCTGGCCATCTTTAAAGGTGGTAAACTCCTGGGCACGAGCAGTTGGTATTGGGCTGTTGCGAGGAACAATTTTTTCCACCAACTCCCCCATGGTCTCTATACCCAGAGAGAGAGGCGTTACATCTAGAAGCAGCAGTCCATCACGTCGATTACCTGATAGAAGATCTGCTTGATGGGCAGCACCCAATGCGACAACCTGATCAGGGTCCACATCTACCAACGGCTCCTGTTTAAAAATTTCTGCAACAAAGGCTCGCACTGCCGGAACCCGTGTTGAACCACCAACCAGAACCACCCCTTTTAGCTCATCTGGAGCAAGACCGGCGTCTTTTAAAGCCCTGCGGCAGGGCAGTCCAGTGGCACGAATCAACTTTTTAATCAACCCGTCAAACTCAGAACGGCTAACGGTTCTGTTGTAGCTCTTACCACCTTTTCTAGAGATGGTTACATTGGCCTCAGTGGCCTCTGTCAACAACTCCTTTACCCGACGAGCCTCCTGCTTACACTCCTGAACAAGTTCTGTAGAAGGGTTTTCCTCACCCATCTCCTTGATAAAAAGATCAACTAAAGTGTTGTCAAAATCGTCACCACCCAAAGATGAGTTACCCCCGGTAGACATCACCTGGAACACACCTTTAGTCAGTTTTAGGATGGAGATATCAAAGGTTCCGCCACCAAGATCATATATGGCATACATCCCCTCCCGACCTTGATCAAGACCATAGGCAAGGGCGGCAGCGGTTGGCTCATTGACCAGACGCAGTACCTCCAACCCGGCTAACCTTCCAGCATCTTTGGTTGCCTGACGCTGGGCATCATCAAAATAGGCAGGTACGGTAATAACTGCACCATGGAGTTCACCACCCAGAGCCTCTTCAGCCCGGCTTTTAAGGCTTTTCAATATTTCAGCAGCAACCCCAACTGGGGATATTTGCTTGGATCTGATGGCAATCTGCACCATCCCCCCCTCTCCAGCTTCAAGAGCAAAAGAGCTTCTGGCTGCCTCATCGTCTAAATCTTCAAGACCACGGCCCATCAACCGTTTTGCCGACGCAATAGTAGATTCAGGGTGGAGCAGGGCCAGGTCATGTGCCTCTTTACCTGTTACAGGCTCACTACCTGGCTGTTCTGGGTAGTGGACAACAGAGGGGAGAGATACCGCACCGCTCTCATCACTTATACAGGCAGGTTTACCTTCCATATCTACCGCTGCTACCAAGGAGTATGTAGTACCTAAATCAATACCTACTACCCTTTTTAGATCTTCAACACGAACTTCATGGGGTTTTGGAGCCTGACCAGGTTCGGAAATATCCAGCAAAACATCCATAACTTTTACTTTTTTCCTTCAAAGATTTAAAACAACGACTCTTCTCGCTGGTCCAGTTCTGCTAAAAAACGGTTGTGATAGCGAAGCCTATCTACAACCAAAGCTACTGAATCAATAGCCGCTTTATTGTTATTTGTAAAATAATCATCAAACAGCTCTTTTAATTGAGCAATCTCTGCAACACACCTGGCCTCAACATCATCACGCATGGCATCCAGTGCTTCACCAGCATCGTTACGGCTTAAATCTATCTCTTCTAAACCCTCACGGAGTTCCATCACCTCCATTAAAAAAGCCGGATCTGAAGGGGGTTTATTAGATGACTCTAACCCATGGCCAGAGAGTTGTAGAAGATATTCCGCCAGCGACAAGGGATCACCCAAAGTCCGAAATGCCTCATTAAGGCGGGTTACATGCTCCATGGAGAAACGCCGTTCTGTAGGGCTTTTGCTGGCAAATTTATCTGGATGAAACTGCTGTTGCAACTCCCGGTATAGGCTCTCTATCTTCTTGACATCAATTTGAAACCCTGGTTTTAGAGCAAAAACTTCAAATAGGTTCTGAGCCAGGTCAGGGGGCTGGATTACCTTGCATGTGGGGCAAAAAGGAGCCGACACAATAATCGGCCCCTTACACGACCAACAAGAGTGGGGTTGGTTAGCAATCATCATTAAACCTTAAATGACTCCCCACACCCACACTCCTCTTTAACCTTTGGATTGGTAAATTTAAAACCTGATTTAAACTGTTTGGTCTCAAAGTCCATCTGGGTTCCATCCATGGTCAATAGAGATTTTTCATCAACCACCAACCGGATACCGTGTTGCTCATATAGGTGGTCACCCTCTTCAACAACATCTGCATACTCCAGCTTATAAGAGAAGCCTGAACAGCCAGCAGTAGAGACCCCAATACGGATAGCGGCATCGGGAGTGCCTCGTTTATCCAGCATACCCCTAACCTTCTCAGCGGCTAGCTCAGTAACTGTTATTCCTGCAAAGTCTGTAGCCATAACAAATCTCCTTACTGTTTTTTCTTATAGTCGGATATTGCCTGTTTGATGGCATCTTCAGCCAGCACCGAACAGTGTATTTTAACTGGCGGTAGAGCAAGCTCTTCGGCAATTTCACTATTTTTGATCTCTAAAGCCTCATCCAGACTTTTACCCTTTATCCACTCTGTTACCAGAGAGGACGAAGCGATGGCTGAACCGCAACCAAAGGTTTTGAACTTGGCATCGTTAATAACACCATCATCTCCAACCTTGATCTGCAACTTCATCACATCACCACAAGCTGGAGCACCAACCATTCCGGTACCAACATTGCTGTCACCCTTATCGAAACTGCCAACATTCCGTGGATTTTCATAGTGATCCAACACTTTATCGTTATAAGCCATAATTATTTATCCTTACGGTTGGTCTATTTAATAAATCAGTGGGCTTCCCACTCAATTTCATCAATATTTATGCCCTCTTGTGCCATCTCCCACAACGGGGACATCTCTCTTAAATTATTAACTGCTTTTACAATCGTTTTTATTACAAAATCCACCTCTTCTTCAGTAGAAAACCGCCCGAGTCCAAAACGGATTGATGTATGTGCCATCTCCTCATTCACCCCTAAAGATCTAAGGACATAAGATGGCTCCAATGAGGCCGATGTGCAGGCAGAGCCTGAAGAGACCGCTACATCCTTTATAGCCATCATCAACGACTCACCTTCAACATAGCTAAATGAGATATTCAAGTTACCTGCAAGGCGCTGCTCAAGATCACCATTTAGCTCCAAATGGGTCAACTGTTCCATTATGCCAAGACGCATCCGCTCTCGAAGAGCAAATATTCTCTTGTTGTCAGAATCCATTTCCTGCCCTGCCAACTCTGCTGCCGCCCCTAAACCTACCAGTAGTGGGGTTGGCAAGGTTCCTGAGCGTATCCCCCGCTCATGACCTCCACCAAACATAATCGCTTTAAGACGAACCCTGGGCCGACGCCGAACATAGAGAGCGCCAACACCTTTTGGTCCATAAAATTTATGACCGGAAATTGAGAGCAGGTCAATTTTCATAGCATTTACGTCAATGGGCAACTTGCCAACCGCCTGTGCCGCATCGGTATGAAAATAGATCTTGCGCTCTCTGCATAAAGCACCAATCTCTGCTAGAGGCTGAATCACA
This sequence comes from Magnetococcales bacterium, assembly GCA_015232365.1. GTDB lineage: Bacteria > Pseudomonadota > Magnetococcia > Magnetococcales > JADFYX01. Next base: position 16,703 of record JADFZU010000048.1, read on the forward strand.
CCAATCTCATTGTTGGCAGCCATTATGGAGATTAAAACTGTTTTATCCGTAATCGCATCTGCCAACTGCTGCATATCAACCAGACCATTGCTCTGCACCGGCAGATAAGTGACATCAAACCCTTCTGATTCAAGGTGGCGGCAAGTGTCCAGCACCGCTTTGTGTTCAGAAACCAGGGTAATGATATGGTTGCCACGCTCTTGATGAAAACGGGCTATGCCTTGAATAGCAATATTGTTAGACTCCGTTGCCCCTGATGTAAAAACTATCTCCTTGGCATCAGCTCCGATAAGATCAGCCACCTGCTGCCTGGCTTTTTTTACCGCAGTGTCGGCCTCCCAGCCAAATGAATGGGAACTAGAGGCTGGATTGCCAAATTTTTCAGTAAACCATGGAAGCATTATATCTAAAACACGTGGATCAACAGGTGTTGTAGCTTGGTTGTCCATATAAATTGGTAATTTCATAATTTTTCCTAACTCTATATTGTAGGCTTAAACCTAGATTGCCAAAGGTGCTGACATCTTTTGTAAATTTTTTACCGTTCTTACAAATGCTCTAACAAAAAGATCTACCTCTTCGCTTGCACTATCCCTACCAAGGCTTATGCGTACCGCACTCTGCCCAACTGCCCCTTCATAGCCCATTGCCACCAATACATGTGATGCCTTGGTACGCCCTGAACCACAAGCAGAACCAGCACTTATGGCAAACCCAGCCATATCCATATGCATAACCAAAGTCTCTCCATCCAACCCAGAAACAGCAAACGCTGTGGTATTTGGCAGACGCTCAACTTTGTCGCCAAAAACAATCAACTCTGACAAAGCTTTAGAGAGTTTACTCTCTAGTTGGTTTCGTAAAGCCAACAACTTTCCTGCCAACTCCCCTTGCTCAGCAGCAACAAGGTCTGCAGCAATGCCAAAACCGACAATACCCGGTATATTTTCGGTTCCTGCTCTCCTGCCGCGCTCCTGTCCACCACCTAGCAGCATACCTGGCAAATTTAAATGGTTGTCAACAACTAACGCTCCAACCCCTTTAGGACCTCCAAATTTGTGGGCAGAAATAGAGATCATATCAGCCCCGGTTCCTGCTAATGTCAAAGGTAGCTTTGCCACGCTTTGCACTGTATCACTATGGAACAGAACCTTGGCACTACGACAAATCTTGGCAATCTCTGCCACCGGCTGCACAACACCTGTCTCATTGTTAGCGTGCATAATTGAGACTAGAAATGTCTCAGGGGTTAATGCCGCAGAAAGGGCTTTAAGATCAACAACCCCATTGCTATCAACGGCAATCTTTGTAACTGCTACCCCTCTACTCTCCAACAGATCACACATTTGCAAAACTGATGGATGCTCTATGCTGCTAGTGACTATGTGCCCTTTAAAATCAAACTGGCTGGCAACTCCCATAAGAGCCATATTGTTGGCCTCTGTGCCGCCACTGGTGAAAATCACCTGGCTTGCATGAACATCAACCAGCTTTGCTACACTGCGTCTTGCCTCATCTAGCCCTTTTCTAGCTCCTCTACCTGCTCCATGTACTGATGACGGATTACCGGAAAAATCTCTAAAATACGGTATCAAACCATCTATAACCTCCAAACGGACAGGAGATGTGGCGTTATGGTCCAGATAGATCACTGTTTTCTACAACTCATGATATGTACTGGCAGGCATCAAGCACCTTGTCTTTCTTGGCCTGGTCAAAAGTCATTCCGTTGGCAAGGCTCTCTTCCACCAGACCACCTAGATTTACTGACTCCAAATAGTTATAGATATGATTCCCCATATCAGCCCAGAGATGGTGGGTAACACAACGGGTTGATTTTTTACAGCCTGTCTCAATCTCCTCATCACAGGCGGTAGGTTTAATCGGCTCATCAACCGCACGAATAATAGCTGCAACACTGATTTTACTAGGGTGTGTAGCCAAAACATACCCTCCACCTGGGCCACGGATACTACGGACCAAACCCCGTCGCCTGAGTTTGGCAAATAGCTGCTCAAGGTAGGAGAGAGATATAACTTGGCGTGATGAAATATCGGCCAAAGTGACTGGCTCCCCAGCGCTATAACAGGAGAGATCTAACATTGCAGTAACTGCATAGCGACCACGAGTAGTTAGTTTCATGTTAGCTCCTCCTGGTGTGGCTTGGTTGGTTTTTTATCACTTTCCGGATGTTCAAGCTCTTTGATGCGTTCATTCATCTGCCGAACCTGATCAAGAAGACAGCCAACCGCTTTGGCAACCGGATCAGGCATGCCGTTGGTCTCAGCGTAGGAGGGAAACTTGGCCTCTTTCTGCTCAGGAGTTTTGGGTTTGCTATAGACTATACGCCCAGGAATTCCAACTACAGTGCTGTTATCTGGTGCGTCTGCAACTACAACTGCATTGGAGCCGATAAGAACATTTTTACCAAGCTTTATCGGCCCTAAAACCTTGGCCCCGGCTCCTATGACAACATTATCGCCAAGAGTTGGGTGACGCTTACCTTTATTCCAGGTGGTTCCACCCAGAGTTACACCATGATATACGGTAACATTGTTGCCAATTTCCGTCGTCTCGCCAATAACCACTCCCATTCCATGGTCAATGAAAAACCCTGGACCAATCTGTGCACCTGGATGGATCTCTATTCCGGTAAAAAAAACGGGTTATATGGGCAACAAGTCGAGCGACAACCCTAAAATTGCGTACCCACAACCAGTGGGCGGATCGATAACCAATCAAAGCGTGTACACCAGGATAG
>JADFZU010000049.1 GCA_015232365.1 Magnetococcales bacterium
TTATCTGTGATTTATAGGCGTAACAGTTTTTTTTATGCGACTAAATGGCGCGATTCGTCTATGCTGTTGAATTGGATAGTTTACCAAGAGCTAGATAGAACATAGGCTGAGATGCCTTTCGATATATAATTTAAACAGGAGAAAGTTAGTGAAAGTTCATAAGATCGTATCAATTCTAATTGCAGGTTCTTTGTTGGCATTCAGTGCTGGTTGCTCCAAGAAAGCAACAGCCCCTGTCGATACTGCTGAAGCAGCAGAACCGCAAGCAGTTGTTGCAACACCACAAAAAATGGACGACTCCATGGCTAAGCATTCCGCAACAGCTAAAACAGAAGCTCGTAAAGTTTGGCGTAGTGGTCTTAATAAATAAGCTTTGATGAAAAAAGAGTAGAAGATTGTCGACCATGCCACTTTTGTCTGGGTATGGTCGATAATTTTTCTGCTGTTTTATTCAGAAACTACCCAGCCAATCTGATGTGGTACTCCATCTGGCTTGTTAACAAATCTATCTACCTCACTCCAGTCAACCTGTACTACCAGATCAGGTCGTCTTTCCAACGCTTTGCCAACAACTGAAGTAGCCAAAGCTGATAGCTTTGCTTCTCTGTTAGCGCCTACCTCCTCGGCAAAAATTGGATATACTTCTATAAACAGCTTGTCACTACGCCATCCTGCTTTAACAGGTTCATGAACCAGCCTTACCTTTGAGCCTATTTTAGCGTTGGCAAAAAAAGTCTTGACGTCTTCTGGGTAGAGACGAATACAGCCATGGCTAACACGGCGGCCAATCCCAAAAGGCTGGTTGGTTCCATGGAGTAGATAGCCTCTCATTGCGAGGTAGAGGGCATGACTGCCAAGGGGGTTTTCCGGGCCTGGCAGGACAACTGCTGGTAGTTCCGGCTTCTCCAGGCGAATAGACTTCGGTACATACCAGCTTGGTAACGCCCGTTTGCTAACCAGAGAGGTGTCACCTGTAGGTGTTGCAAAACCTTCTCGGCCTACCCCTATAGCATAGGTATCTATCCATCCGGTCTGCCAACGGTGGTAGAGTCGCATTTCTGGAATATTTATGATAATATCTGCCTGCTCATCCAGACCGGGAAGAATCCGTACCGAAGAGACGGTTAATTTGGTTCCAGGTTTTGGCTCCCAGGGGTCAACCCCATGGTTGGCTAGAGCTATCTCGTTAAAACCCAAGCCATAAACCCTGGCCAACTCCATGAGATTCTCGTTGGCTTTAACCAGGTGCTCAATTTTTTTTTCGCCGATCAGTTCATCATCAGGAGTAGTGGCAAAACGTCTTGGGGTTAAAATTTCTGGTGGAGGACTGTTTTTCAAGGTCAAGGAGTCTGGTAGGAGAGGGCGTCTCTCTTTGACCGTCGAATCTAGTTTTAAGCCAGCATAAACCTCATCTACACTCACAGTTGCGGTATAGAGCAAGGCTAGGGAAATGATCAGCCAGGATTTTATCAAAAAACAATTTTTCATAACTAAATTATAATTTATACAAATTTAAAAATCCAAAATTGGGAGAACATTGACCATTGCCGGAACAAATAGTAGTTTCCATCTTTATTCAATTAATCATCAAGGGTTAATTTTTAAAGCCCTCTTTTTTTGCAGGAGACTTTTTAACTATGGGACGTGTATTTAATTTTAGTGCAGGGCCAGCGGCACTGCCCCTTGCAGTTCTGGAGCAGGCACAGGCTGAAATGGTTGATTATCAACAATCTGGAATGTCGGTAATGGAGATGAGTCACCGCTCCAAGGAGTATATGGCTATTATTGCCAATGCTGAGGAGTTGGTTAGAGAGCTTATGGGGATCTCTGATAAGTATCACGTCCTATTTCAGCAGGGCGGGGCGACCATGCAGTTTACTACGGTTCCCATGAATCTGATCAACGACCCAGCCAACCAGAGTGCAGACTATATCAACACTGGTAGTTGGTCGAAAAAGGCTATTAAAGAGGCCAAAAAACAGTTTCAGAACGTGCGGATCTCGGCGTCGAGTGAAGGAGTTAATTTTTCTAGAATTCCAACCCAGCAAGAGTTGAAGCTCAACCCAGCCTCTACCTATGTGCATATGACAAGCAACAACACCATTTTTGGCACCGAGTTTCACTATACACCTGATACCGGTTCTGTGCCTTTGGTAGCGGATATGTCGTCAAATATTCTCTCTCGGAAGATTGATGTCTCCAAATATGGAATAATCTACGCTGGAGCACAAAAAAACCTTGGCCCTAGTGGAGTGACACTGGTTGTGGTCCGTAAGGATCTTGTTGGCCGTTGTGAGGGGTTGCCTCTGATGATTGACTATCAGGCTCAGGCAGAGAAAGAGTCTATGCTCAATACGCCGCCAACCTATGCAATCTATATTCTTGGTCTGGTTCTAAAATGGATGAAGGAGCAGGGCGGGGTTGCTGCAATTGAGGAGAGAAATATTCGTAAGGCAGCCAAGCTCTACGCAGCAATTGATGGATCTAGTTTTTATGGCTGCCCCACTGAGGTGGCTAGTCGCTCCCGGATGAACGTCCCATTTACCCTCAAGGATGACGCTCTAAACCCAACCTTTTTGTCCCAAGCCAAAGATGCCGGGCTGGTAACTCTAAAAGGCCACCGCTCTGTTGGAGGAATGCGAGCCTCTATATACAATGCAATGCCGGAGGAGGGGGTTGATGCCCTGATCAGTTTCATGAATGAGTTTGAACGTAAAAATGGCTGATATTCTGCTGTAACCACGTCCTACAAAAAACGCCAACATATGTTGGCGTTTTTTGTGGGTTATAGTTTAGTCAGTATCTTCCCCTCTTGTGATAGTTCATAAGCCTTGATAAAAAACTCTTCCATCTCTCTAACCACCTCTATTCTTTCGTATAGCTTGTGGGAGTTAGCCCGAATTTTCTCCTGCAATCGGGCTTTGAACTCTTGGTCATTGGCAACACGCCATGTAAGTTGTAAAAATGACTCTTCATCTGTTGCGACTAAATCGTCCATCTCCATCTGTTTATAGCAGGCTGTGATGGCCCGGCAGGTACAAAGTTTACCCGGCCAGGCTACTATTGGTGCTCCAATACCAAGGGAGACAAGGCCAGCGCTTGTGCCAGAGATGTAGGGGTTGTCGAGTAGTGCATCTGCAAGCATGGTAAGGCCGAGAAATTTATCAAAATCCAACCTTGGGACAAAGATAACGTTTTTGGCAACATCAGTGATTGTTCGTTTCAGTCGCTCCATTACAAAATTTGATAGTTGTCCGTCACCATCTGCAATCAAGATTAACCGTCCGTCAGGGTCGTTACGGAGGAGTTTGCCAAGTGTCTGGTCAAAGCCGGGGTGCATCTTGAACAGCGAGTGGGGATAGACGTAGAGCCGTACTCCGTCTGGCAGGGAGAAGTCGCTGCGTTTAAACACCTTAGCCGGTATTTTTGGCCGGTAATAGTAAACCGGCAACAGGCTAAGCTCTATTAGTTGTTCGCTGTAGTGCTCTTCTGCACCATCTATCTCTGACATTTTTGACGATAAAAAATAGTCAATATTGTAAGCTCCAGATGTCTCTGCATGGCCAATAGAGACAGCTTGAACCGGAGCAAGCCTGGAGAATGATAGAAAATAGGTGTATGGGTCCATACCAATATCCAGGTAAAACAGTATGTCAAACTTCTCTCTCTCTATAATCTTCCAGTCATCTTTAAGCCTTCCATTCAAAAAGAGAACTCTGTCAGCAGTTCCGTCAATAGTTTCTGATAGATCATCTCTCTTGCCAGGGGCGTGTATGACTATAACTTCAAACTTTTCCCTGGAAAAATGTTCGATAATGCCACGAAAATGTTCTGCTACTGTGTGATGGTTTAAAAATGCCGAAAGAAAGCCTATGCGCAGGCGGCTTTTTTTAGCTAGATTTTTAGATTTGCAATGTTCTGCTTCATAAGCCAACTCTGGGCAGGCTTTAACGTGTAGTTTTGTAATGTCTTTGAGAATCTCTCTATTGTTCTGATTGTGGTAGGCTAGATAAAAGTTGGCTATTCCGACATCACTGGGAGGGTTCTCAACCGAGATATCACGGTTTAATAAAGCGTGGACGCCATCAATCAGCTTTTTCCGGCATCTCTGTAGATCTTCTACAGAATTGGTAATCATCGGCAATAAAAGCGTTTTTTTGATCAGCCAGCCATATCTGTCAGGTTGGAGTGATAGAGCTATGTCAATTTGGCTAACTGCCTCTTCAACCCTTCCTTGCTCATATAGGGCTGATGCAAGGTTAGCGTAAAACTCGGCGAAACCTGGATCAAGCTCCACAGCTTTTTGAAAACTTGCAACAGCCTCAGTAAGTTTCTCCTGGCACTGCAGAGAGGTGCCAAGATTGTTATGGGCCTGGGCATTATCCGGTTGAATAGAGATTGCCTGCTTAAAACAGGCAACAGATTCATCAAACCTGCTCTGCTCTTTTAGAATAACACCGAGATTGTTATAGGCGTTTGTATAGTCCGGTTGTATAGCGATTGCCTGCTTAAAACAGGCAGCAGACTCATCTAGTCTGCCCTGCTCTTTTAGAACAGTGCCAAGATTGTAGTGGGCGTCTGCATAACCGGCATTAATAGAGAGGGCTTTTTGGAAACTGATAACCGCTTCATCAACTCTTTCTTGCTCTTGAAGGGCAATGCCAAGGTTGTTGTGGGTATCTGCTGCATCGGGCTTAATTATAATTGATTTATTATAACTTATTATCGCTTCATCTAGTTTGCCTTGCTTTTTTAAGCTGTTGCCAAGGTTGGAGTAAGCTTCGGCAAACTCTGGTTTGATCGTAATGGCTTTTTGGAAGTTGGCAACTGCCTCTTCTTGTTTGTCTTGCTCTTGCAGAGCAGTGCCTAGATTATAGTAAAACTCAGCAGAGCCGGGATTTATTGCTATGGCTTTTTGGATGCTGGCAACCGCTTCATCTAGCTTGCCTTGATCCTTTAAGGTGTTGCCAAGGTTGGAGTAGGCATCGGCAAAATCTGGTTTGATCGTAATGGCTTTTTGGTAGCTTACAACTGCTTCGGCAAGCTCGCCCTGGTTGCGGAGAATTGCCCCCATATTGGAGAGTGCCACAGCATTTTTTGGATTGATGGCAATACTTTTTTTATACCACTGTAAGGCTTCATTGAATCGAGCCGATTGATGGCAAGATATTCCCCTATGCAGAGCCTCTTCACTATTTAGCTCTAAGTTATCAAATCCTGTATTTAAAACAGTATTTAGATAACCGGCAATTTGGCTGTTGTCAGGCTCTTTTTTTAAAGCTCTCTGTAGTGCTTCAATTGCCTCATCTCTTTGGCCTAAAGCATGAAAAGATAGTCCAAGGTTTTGGTGAAGTACGGCTATGTCGCCGTTAATATCAATAGCACGCTTAAATAGACCGACAGCCAGATCATGACGATTGACTCTCTGGGCTGTAACACCGAGTAGGTTTAATGCATTAATATGGTTGGGGGATGCTTGAATAATCGTGCTGCAAATTTGGTCGGCTTCAGAATAGCGGGCGGCATTAAAGTGTTCAACTGCTTTGGCAAAGGCCGCATCAACTGTAAGTTGTGATTTGCCATCGCCAGGTGGCTGAGGCGTCTGTTTTGTCTCCATTGCAATACTCTAACAATCTATCAGGATTATCTTGCTCACGCTTACAAGAATAGTACTTTAAATATCAGATATTAGCTAGTGTATGCAAATCATTGTTAATGATTGATAGCCCAGATTATGGGCAGCAGGCTACCTCTCCAGAACAACTACGGCACTGTATAGTTGTTCTGGTCTTAACATATTACCAATGGATGGTCAGTCTTAGCGTTTGCTCAATAACTTTTCAACTGAGGCACATAATGCTTCACCAAGACACCGACAGACACTGGAGTCGTTTTTCATTCGTTCCCGTAGTGGTTTCGCCGCCAAGCGAAGTATTTCTACCTCACCAATGGCACGTGCCGACATCTGATGTGGTGTATCCTTTGCGATATCAGGCTCGCCAAAACATTCACCTACCCCCAAGGTTATCTGTTTATTCCAGCATGGATCACTGTTGACATTATCCTCAAAATCTACATTGCCAAACGTACCCCAGTTCACTATATCGCGGCGAGGAGAGCGATATCCCAGAGCAACCTTGCCCTTACGGATTATAAAAATTTCATCATCCTGCTCACCCTCTTCGAATAGATACTCTCCATCCATTGCACGATGGGTCTCAACAAGATCCACAAAAGTTTTGCACTCATTAGAGCCCAGATCTTTCATAAAACCGTGTTGAGTTAACCAGTCTTTATTTTCTGACGCATGATGTTTGACCGAAATCATTTTTACTTACTCCATTATAAATCAATTTTATTGAACGGAAAACAGCCCCTTTAGAATATAGACATGGAGATTGATGAGAAGTTCTATCTAAAATTGGATTAGTATAAAATAAAACTAAAAACGGCGGTTGAAGGCAGGTTGAGTTTTTCTTTTTGAAACTTGTAGTGAGCAGTTATAGCAATTTCACGTACAAATCAACAATAGCATGTTGACAATTAAACAACTGGATGAGAAAGCTTGCCTGTGGATTTCTTGGTTTTGCTAGAGATTGAAAGAGCAAGCTGGCTACATTGGTTCTGGGTAGTTTATAAGTTGATCAGGGTTAAAACTCTTTATGCTCATCAAGCTTTGCCAGAGCCTCTTCCGAAGCTTTAGCATAAACTTGCCATGCTTCTAACGGTAGTTGAGATAGTCTCTCTATCTCCTCTTTACTGGCTTGTTGTGGTAGAATCTCCGGGTTGACCAGCTCGGCACGCATGGCTCCACTGCCATCTGTAGCACCTTTGAAACTTATAATCAATCCAGTTGGGAGGTGGGTTATGGTGCGGCCTTCAAGATTTAGTTTCCACATCGATTAATCAGATTTTTTGGCTGTCGGCGACCATTCAGAGGCAAGCTGTTTGGCTTTGGCAGCCTGTTGGGGAGTCATATCTTCTTGAGCAATTTTAAGGTTTTCCAATCCGTCAGGCAGGTTGGCGATTGCAGCCAGGTGGAACCATTTTGCCGCCTCGACAATGTCCTCTTCTACCCCCTCGCCAGTAGCATAGAGAATCCCAAGATTGCTCTGAGCTTTAGCGTCCCCCTGTTCGGCTGCTTTGGTAAACCAGTGCAGTGCGGCAGAAGCATCAGGGGTAGTTCCCAGACCTTCCAGATACATGGTGCCAAGATCGTGCTGGGCTAAAGGGTGGCCCTGTTCAGCAGCTAGAGTGTGCCAGTGCAGTGCCTCGGCATAATCTTGGGCAACCTCTTTTCCTTCCAGGTAGCTTGCACCAAGGTTGTGCTGTGCTTTGGCATCGCCCCAACTAGCAAATGTTACCAAGGTGGCAAAATAATCCGATTGGTCAACATTGTGTGTGCCAACAATTGGTTGTGGGTTTAGTTCCATATCTATTTTGTCAGGTTTCAAGCTGAGCTACCTTTTTTTATGTGAATCAAATTTGAATACGTCACTTTTTACCGTCCATGGAGCCGCTTTTATTCTGTTTTAATCTTGCACCAAGCTGCCATAAAGTACTCTCTGTAAGGCTGTTTTTGGCTGCGTTCAATGGGGTGTCTCCATTTACATCTTGTGCATCAACATTAGCTCCGCGGGTAATTAATGTTCTTATTACTGCAATTGAGCCACTCATTGCTGCCATGTGTAGTGGGGTCAAGCCCATTTTGTTTTTAACGTTTACATCAGCACCGTTATCCAACAGTACCATAACCAAGCCTCTATCCCCAAAATAACTAGCTGCAATAATGGGTACTTCTCGCTGGATGTTTCCCAGGTTGACGTCTGCTCCCCGAGATACCAGATTTATGGCAATAGAGGTGAAACCTCTCTGTACAGCCATTAATAACGGTGTGTTTTCGTTAAGATCTCCAGCATCTATCATCGCACCATGATCTAATAGCCAATCAACCATCATCTGCCGTTTTGCTAAAACTGCATAGTGCAAAGGGGTCAGTGCAAAACTATCTCGCTCATCTACATCGTCGCCATTCTCCAGCCGTGTTTCAAACTTTTTGTAAAGCCCCTGATGGGCCAGCCGGTGTAATGATGTTGCATTTGCAATAGTTGGCAGTAGAAAAATGGTGGCCAGCCCGACAAGCAAAAATTTCCGCAAAGGTCTATTAATTAAATTCATGTTAAAAATTAAGCAAACCTTGTTCCATATTATATGACTTCCCATAATTATCGATCTCTTTGCTGGCACTTAGCATGACGCATATTGACAAATTAATGGCGTTACCGATTCATGGCAACTTTGTTGCGAATATCTTTGAGCCTAATCATAAAAGCACCGGATTTTTTGACTATGTCAGGCAGTAGGGTAATAGCCTTTCTTGCTGCATCAGCACTATTATAGCGACCATAATATATTAGATACTGCCTGTCTTTGATTGGAAATATATGAAGATCTTTGGCTATAGAGTTTAGATCCATCCTATGAAGGAACTGGTTGAAATTACCAACACTTTTTTTAGATACCAGCATTATTTGCACACTGTAGCCATACTCTACAGGAGAGAGCCATTGTCGTCCGGCATCTACAAGTTTTTCCAGAGATATAGGTGCGGCTTTTATTGGTGCATATTTATGGGTAAATTTGATTTGCTGATCCATAATTAGTGGGTAGAAATGCGGTTTTATAGTAGCCTTTGGAACATTAACAGTTGGTGTAGGCGTACTATAGATAACTGGCTCTACTGGTTGTGGGGCTGGTATGGTTTGGGTTGTAAATATTTTCTGTTGTGGAACTGGAGCTATCTGGGCGGCAAATATTTCACTATCTGGAGCCTCAAACATTTTTCGTTGTGGAGATGGAGCTGCTAGAACTGGTTGAAGGCTGGTTCTCTTCGTCTCCTTGCTCTTTTGAGTGTTGATAGCTTGCTCTCGTGGAGGCAGGGGATAGATCTCTCCTGGGGTGTACGAGTCTCGCACTGTTGGTATTGACTGTAGTGGTTTGAAATGGTCTTTATATGAGCCGTACAGTCCGGTGAGCATAATTGCAACGAGCAAAATGCACAAAACCAGCTTCGCTACGGAGCTGGAAAGTTCGTTTAGTAGATCGATATTATGGTAATAGTTGAGGTTTTGGCCAGAGGTTTGTGGCTGACGGTTCACTGTTTATCTCCCATTTTTCTGCCCCCTAGATTTAGTAGATTTTCAAGAGCCTCTTGCTATTATTGTCTAGGGAGAAGAAAGATGCTAATTCCGTGCCACTATTTATCTGTTGTCTCGGCTTTAATTGTAGGAATGTCGATAACAGTGTTGCTGTTATTTAAAATATGCTTGGTAATTTTTGATGGCGGTAGAGTTTTCACTCCTCTTTTAGCAAACTGAAAAAGCTGATATGGGCGTTGGCTGTTGCCATCTTTATTAAAATTGATTCGTCCTGCTGCCCCGGCAAAACCATCTATTCCTTTGAGGTTGCTAAGCCAATCGGCTCCACCCATGCGTTGCTCTCGCAAGAGTTGGGCAATAACCGCAACTCCATCATAGGTCATGGTGGCTATACTGGTTGGGTCTTCATCCCATATTTGCCGGAAGGCCATACGGAACTGGTCCCTTAGTTGCCGGTCAGTATCTAGAAAAACTGCACCACGCAGATATTCGGTGCCGCCTTCAAAGAGTGATTGTCGATTCCAGCGAGAAGTTCCAAGAAGTGTAACCTGTGGCGAGCGGATATTATAAAAAGCTGCTTGTGGTGCAATCAGACGAATCTGATCTGCCTGGGTAGGGAGAAACAGAGCATCAAAATCGGCCCAGGCATCAAGCTCATCCTCTTTAGTTGGTGGCAGAGGGTCTGAAGGGTCAATAGGGATGGTTGCTGCCGCTTTTCTCAGCCGTTTTTCCACCACATCAGGGTCCAGGTGGACTAACGCTTTGATCCATGGCGTAAAATCTGGGCTATCTTGGTCAAAAAATGTGGAACGGACAATTTTACCATCTAAAGCTTCCACCTCTTTGGCAAATGCTCCAGCCATTAAGCGACCATAATATGAGTCTGGGGCCAAAATTGCGATACGGACAAATTCACGCTCCTTGATCGCATAATGGGCCATAATCCTGGCCTGCCTCTCTGGGTGAAAGGCGTTCATGTAGATTTGATCGCCAGCCAAGCCGATATCACCATTTGGATTTAAGGTTATAATGGGCATTTGCAAGTTGACTGCCTGGATAGCGGCCGATTTTGCTACTTCATGACCAATTGGCCCAAGGATGATTTTCACCCCTTGCTGGTGTAGGTTTTCAACAGCTTTTTTGGCATCTTCTGGAGTTCCGCTACTATCAGCGATAAAGATAGAGATAGGAACATCCCGGTAGTCTGCCAGAGCTTTTTGTGCAGCGTGTAGCAGGTTTGCAGACCAATGTTTGTGACGACCACTCAGTGGCAGCATCAAACCAACTCTAAATGGTTGCTGTAGTTGTGGAGTGGTCAGGCGATAGTTGGCCTCTTGCACGGTCTGCTGGTTGGTCGTTGCTTGGGTCCAGAGGGTTTGTGCCAAGGCAGCATTGCCGGAGCGGATGGCGTGGTCCCCTTGGGCGAGAATAAGTTGCGGTAGGAGTGGTGAGTTTAGAGGTTGTAGAGAGACGATAATATCGACTTGCCGTTTTGACTGTATAGATGCGACTCTAAACAGAACCCTGGCACGGTCGGTTGCGAGGGGAGTGTTTGGAATCAAGCTTAAAAATACTTTTGTGCTCTCTGGAGTGGCAAAGGCAAAATAACCTTCTAAGAGGTGTTGCCACCCTTTAATAGCTTCGGGCAGTTGGAGTTGGGCTAGCTCAGCCCAGGCTTGCCATGCCTGTTGCAGATTGTCCTGGTGGTTATAGGCTTCACCCAGGAGAAGAAATGCCTGACCAACGTTGGGGTGGTGGTGCCTTGTAGACTGCTCCAAAAGAGAGATAGCCTCTGCAACCAAGCCTTGGCTTAGATTATACTCTGCCAGTTTGGTTCTGGCCTCTGGAGCAGAGTTTGATAAGGGAAATAGTTCAATAATTTGCCGGTAGTTTGCAGCAGCTTTGACCTTGTCGCCGGAGGCAGAAGCCTTATCAGCCTCTTGGAGCAGATTAATGTCCTGGCTCAGGTTTGATGTGGCCCTGGACTTGGTCTCCGTGGTTTTTCCTGGTAGTTTTGATCTTGGCCCACCCTTATCTGGTCCGGAACTGCACCCGGCAAACAGTAGGCTGGTAGTGATCATCAGCACCAGTATAATGGAGCTGTTTTTGCTTGAATATTGGTCATGTAAGGCGAGGAAATAACGGTTTGTTGCTGGCATTGTCTCTAACCTTGAGCCTGTTTTAATAAGTGGAATTTCACCATATTTAGATTTTGTACCGTGTTTTACCCGTAATGGGCAACCTCTAGAGAATAACAGTTTCTCTATCCATGTTGTATTTTTTATTGAGTATTTATATGACCGTATGGCGAAAGTTGCTTGGTGATCAAGGGGAGAAGATGGCTTCTGCCTATCTGGAAAAACATGGATATAAGATTCTTGACCGGAATATTCGCAGCCGGTCTGGTGAAATTGATCTGATAGCAATGGATGGAAATACACTGGTTTTTTGTGAAGTTCGGACCCGTGGTGGTAGATCTTTGGACCAGGCTGCTGAATCAATTGATGTGAGAAAACAGCAGCGTCTGACCCGTCTTGCCGAGGAGTATCTACAGAAACACCAGGAGTTTTCCGACCACGACTGCCGTTTTGATGCGGTGCTGTTGCAAAAAGAGCAAGATCGCTGGACTCTAAGTCTGATTGCTGATGCTTTTCGCCCCGGATGGTGACGGTTATGATTATTTCTTGAATTATATTAAAGATTCAAGCTGGCTGGATTTATCTCTGAATATAATGTTAAAGTAAGTTTGGAAATCATCATCTTTTTCATAGGGGTTATTATGAGTATGAAACGAATTTGGATTGCCGGCCTGCTAATGGGGGGGGCACTGCTATCATCTTGTACACCAATGGTTGCCGGCAGCGGTGCTGTTGCAACCGGTATGGTTGCCGAGCGTAGGGGGGCAGGGGATTATGTTGAGGATAACTGGGCCGCTTGGAAAATTCGGAGCAAATATATACGCAGTGATTTGGTAAAAGTTGGTAATATCAATGTTTCAGTCTATCAAGGTCGAGTGCTGCTAACTGGAGCCGCTGCTTCAGAAGAGGAGATTGCTGAGGCTATAGATCTAGCCAAGAGAACCCGTGGCATTACCGAAGTGTCTTCAGAGATAAAGGTGCAGAGCGAGACAGCTAAAGAGATTGCCAATGATGTCTGGATCAGCACTCATGTTAAAGCCAAGCTTTTCTCCTCCGATGAAGTTCGTGGCATAGATATTCATGTTGAGACCACCAAAGGGGTGGTATATCTAACTGGACAGGCACAAACTCTGGATGAGCGCAATAAAGCAATCGAGTTGGCTCAACGGGTGAAAGGTGTTCAGGAGGTGGTCTCCTATATTCTAGTGGATGGTAAAGCTATTCCGGTTAGCAATGAATACTCACGCCAACCAGAATAGAGTGCTTGAAACCAGGTTTGCGCCAATATCTACCGCCTTTCTTGAGCGACTTGCACAGGTTGTAGATCCCAGCCAGATTCTCTCCAACCCTGCCCAGCGAGAGGCTTATGCCTGGGATAATACCGGAATAAGAGCGCTGCCTGAGTGTACGGTTCTGGTGGAGAGTGCCGAGCAGGTAGCAGAGGTGCTGATTCTCTGTAACGAGTTTATGATCCCCGTAGTACCAAGAGGAGCCGGAACAGGGAATGTTGGCGGTGCTTTGGCCTGCCATGGTGGGCTGGTTCTCTCTACTCAGCGGATGAATAAAATTATCGAAATTGCTGCTGATGACCGCCTGGCTGTTGTTGAGCCGGGGGTTGTCAATGGTGATCTGCAACAAGCTCTTTTGGCTTCCGGTCTCTTCTGGCCCCCAGATCCATCATCTGCCAAATCTTGTACTATTGGCGGCAATCTTGCCATGTGTTCTGCTGGTCCGGGAGCGGTTCGTTATGGTGTTACCAGAGATTGGCTGGTTGGTTTAACTGCTGTTTTGGCTGACGGTTCAATCATCAAAACCGGTGGCAGAACCAGTAAAGGGGTGGTTGGTTATGATCTAACCAGACTGCTGGTCGGTTCTGAGGGGACTCTGGCTGTGGTTACTCAGGCCACCCTGAAGTTGGCTCCCAAACCAGAGGCCAGAAGGTTGATTAGAGCAGTCTTCAGCTCTGTTGAAGGGGCTGCCAAAGCGGTTGCAAAGCTAATGGCAACAGGTTCTCCTCCTTCTGCCGTTGAGTTTTTGGATGGGGCGAGCTTAAATCTTTTACGCCAAGAGAGCAGTGTGGTTATTCCAGAGCAAGCTTGTGCCATGCTTCTCCTTGAGGTGGCTGGTGATGAGAGTGATGTTGAGCAGCAGGCTCAATCTGTTATCAGGCGTATTGCTGAGTTCTCTCCGATTGAGCAGACCGAGCCGGTTAGCTCTTCGGATGCTGAAGAGGTCTGGGCGGCCCGTTACGCTCTCTCACCTATTCTAAAAAAACTGGCTCCAAAAAGAGTGAATGAGGATGTTGTGGTCCCAGTTTCCAAACTATCTGAGTTAATCTCAGGTGTTGAGGCGATAGGGGCGGATTTGAATATCCCCATTATAAACTTTGGCCATGCTGGGAACGGCAATATCCATGTAAATTTTTTGGTAGATCCAGAGGATGATATTATAATGGGCCAGATTAAACCGGCCTTGGACCGGCTATTCAAGCTGGTGTTAAAGCTAGATGGCTCACTATCAGGTGAGCATGGGGTCGGTATGCAAAAAAGTGAGTATATTGAGTGGGAGTTAGGTGGTGATTCCCTGCAGTTACAGAGACGGATTAAAGCTGTTTTTGACCCGAATGGCATTATGAATCCTGGTAAAATATTCCCATAGAGCAATGGATATTTTCTGCAAAGATTGACATTTAAATCTATAGACATATAATTAGGGATTCAGCCGGGAAAAATTTGTTGATTATCAGCCCGGATTTTCCATTAATTATGGATATTTTTGCTTAAAAGATCTGTTTGACAAAGTAAATTTTTTGCCGTGCCGTACTTATCGATACGGACAACTGTTGAAAAATTTCTTTTGTAGCCATCAAAGATCAAGCAAAAATGCATTTGATTCATGAAATACCCGTGTCAGGCTTACGGACGAGGAAGTGAAATGAGTGATAAAAATAAACAGACAGAAAAGATTTCTGAAATAGTCTTACCTAAAGATTATAAGCCTTCTAAAGATGAGACTTACATGTCTCCAAAACAGCGGGCATTTTTTTATCATCTATTGGACTCCTGGCAACAACAGTTGCGTGGTGATGCCAGCAAGACAGTTTCAACTATGACCGAGGAGAAGGCTCTATTTGCCGACCCTTCAGATCGTGCCACCTTGGAGACTGATCGCAACTTTGAGTTGAGAACAAGAGATCGAGAGAGAAAGTTGATCTCCAAGATTCTCCGTACCATGGAGATTGTTGAGGCCAATGAGTACGGTTATTGTGAGGAGTGCGGTGTTGAGATTGGTCTCGGCAGGCTAGAGGCACGACCAGTGACTGACCAGTGTATCAGTTGTAAAACCAAAGAAGAACGTTCAGAGAAAACCAGTAGTGGTAGTATAGATGACTCTTACGAGTAGGCTTTTACCTTAATAACCATCATATTTTCTCTTTTTTTGCGACTCTAAAAAAAACTGCCACGCTTTTGTTGTGGCAGTTTTCTTGTGTTTAGCCTATAAGCCAAGAAGTTCAGCCTCTGTAGACTCTTGGAGTCACTCTATACGCTCCAGCAACTAACGGCTTTTTGAAAGCAGTTCTCTCCATCTCTACCCCAAAGCCCGCCAATCATAGCTGCACCTGCTACCTGGGTTTTCTGCACATCAGACAGATCTTTGATAGCAATACCACCAATAGCAACCATTGGTAGAGAGCTGATTTTATTTGCTTTGGCTAGAGCATCCAACCCTTGTACGCCTTGGGTGTCAGTTTTCGAGGTGGTGGGGAAAACCGGGCCAAAGCCAATATAGTCGGCACTGGTATCGGCTGCGTGGCGGATTTCTGTGTTGTTGTGGGTCGAAAGCCCTATTAATCGACCTTTGCCCAACAACCGTCTACAGAGCTGGATAGGTAGATCATCTTGTCCCATATGGACTCCGTCTGCCTCAAAGTAGAGAGCTAAATCTACCCGGTCATTGATAATAATTGCAGTATTGGGGCTGTACTCTCTAAAAAATGGCAGCCAAGACTCCATAAAGTTATAGGCAAGTTGACCAGACTGTTTACTGCGAAGCTGGAGGATAGAGATGTTGGCTGCTGCAATTGCCTTGGTAACACTTTTTTTTCGTCCCTCATCCCAGTTTGCAAACTTTCCCGGTTGCTCTAAATAGTCGGCATCAAAAATTGGATAGATGCCAGCAACAGAGCTGTCTATTTCTGTCGATAGAATAGCCACCTAAGAGAGGATCTTTTTTGCCTGATCAGGTTGCAGGCGAGCTCCATACTGGGTCACCAGAACCGAAGAGGCACGACAGGCCAATGTTCCAGCTTGGGGAAAATCCATGCCATGGGTTATGCCGTACAAAAAGGTCCCGGCAAAAAGATCGCCAGCACCATTACTATCAATAGCTTTAACTGGAACTCCCGGCAGGTTGAACTGCTCCGAACCGTTATAAATTTTCGCCCCTTTATCGCCAAGAGTTAACCCGTACTGCTTGGTTACTTTTTGTAACTCCAGGGCTGCCCCGTCAATACCATCGCTGCCGGTATACTCCAGAGCTTCGCTCTCATTGCAAAAAAGTAGATCAAGGCCGTCACCGATAATCTCATCCATCCCCTCTCGGAATAGTTTGATCATAAAAACATCGGAGAAGGTCATGGCAACTTTAACCCCATGTTTTCTGGCCATCCGTGCCGCCTCTACAGCAGCGTTGCAGGTGGATGGAGCAGAGACCAGATAACCTTCAATGTAGAGATATTCGGCTTGGGCAAGGTGCTCTTCTGAAATATTATCCACCGAGAACGATTCAGAAATTCCCAGGTTGGTACACATGGTCCGTTCTGCGTCAGGAGTAATCAAAACCAGACATTTGCCGGTGGTTCCAGGGTATGTGCTGCCAGCAAGGCTATTCTCTACGCCATTTCTCTGCATATCCGCCGCAAAAAAACGCCCGGTCTCATCGTCGGCAACTTTACAAGAGTGAAAAGCGCTACCGCCAAATTGAGCTAAGCCGATCATGGTGTTTGAGGCGGACCCGCCACATGAGCGGTGTTTTGCTGCTCCGCCAACCTTTTGCAAAAGCAAGGATTGCTGGGCCTCATCTACCAGCATCATAGCCCCTTTTTGTAGCTCCATCTGTTGCAGCAAGCTGTCGTCAACCCTAAACTCCATATCGACGAGAGCGTGACCAATTCCGTAGACATTATATTTTTTCATCTGTTCTCTTCTTTCTATTTTAAGTTATAGGGCTGTGGCGGTCCGGGCCATAAGGTATATCTTCAAGGCGTTGTAACAGGCTGGAGTGGATGCTGCCATTGGTGGCCAAAAGTGATTTAACCCGTGGATTCTTTTTGTTATAACGACATTTTGAGCCATCTTTATGGGTTACTTGACCTCCAGCTTCTGTTACCAGTAGTTCTCCGGCACAAAAATCCCACTCATTTTTAGGGGTCAGGGTAAAGGTTATGTCATAGTGCCCAGCAGAAACCAGAGCAAGCTTGTAGGCGATTGATCCCATTATGGTCAGATCAAACTCACCTTTAAAAACATCCCAATCTCCACGTTTGGTCTCTGAGCGGCTGGCAAGGCAAGTTGATCCGGTTAACTGGCTACGGGGTGATGTCTGGACTGGTTGTCTGTTAAGGGAGGTTCCTCCGCCCAACACTGCAAGAAATGTCTCGCCAGCAGCGGGATTATGAACACAGGCTGCAATAGGTTTTCCATCTTCGACCAGACCGATGGAGACAGCAAACTGGGGCAGGCCGGCGATAAACTCTTTAGTGCCATCAATAGGATCAACAACCCATACCCTTTTTTTTGTTAAGCGGTCAGGATTGTCTATGGTCTCTTCCGAAAGCCAGCCATAGTCAGGGCGGGCCTCAAGAAGCATTTTGTTGAGGAGTAGGTCGGCCTCGAGATCAGCCTTGGTCAAGGGGTTGTTGAGGCTCTTATGGCGAACTTCAGCAGTATTGGTAACCTGTTGTCCTTCTCTGTAGTACTGCATAATAATTTTTCCAGCAGCAACAGCCGCCTCTTCCATTATGGTAATATCTACTGATTCCATGTTTTTTTAGTGTCCCAGGATATAAAAGGCTGCTGTTTTATAGGTATATTTCATAAATTAGAGATTTTGGATGAAAAAATCTTTTTAATTGCTGAAGATTAAGGGAGAATGTCCATAATCCTGGATAATTCCTGAAATATTCTCATTTAATGTACTTTTTTTTTATTGAGTTGTCAGCCTTTTATGCAAGAAGAGTCAAAACAAGAAACCGCTTTATGTAGAGATGTTGGCTCGTCAATTGATGGGCGACTTTTAGCCGGCTTTATGGACCCGGCTCCTTATGAGCGGTTGGCAGAGCTTGGGGCCGGGTGTGGGGAGGTGCTTTTGGAAGTTGCCAGCGTCAACCCTACAGTAACCATTGATGGATTGGATATTCAGTCCGAATTGGTAAAGATTGCCGGTAGAAGGTTGGCCCGCTGCAAGATGTTGGAGAGGCTGCGTATGCTGGTGGGGGATGTCGCCTCTCCGCCAGCAATAATGAAGCCTGGTTCCTACGATCAGGTTTTTAGCAACCCACCTTTTTTCAAAGTTGGTGATGGTCGTATGCCTCCAGGTAAAGAGCGAGGGTTGGCCAGGTTTGAACAGGCTGGAACCTTGGTTGATTTTATCAAGTGTGGAGCCAAGCTGCTACGTCCTGGAGGGGTGTTCAGTCTTATCCATCGCCCTGAGCGTCTGTTGGAAATATTTACGGAACTACATGGGGCTGGGCTATCACCGTTTCGGCTGCTGCCGGTTCAGGACCGTCCAAATAAACCTGCGGTTCTGCTCCTGATTGCTGCAAAAAAGGGAGGTGCTGCTCCTCTGGTATTGGAGCCAGCCTTGATTATCAGCTAACGGCTAATTGTCTAATACTCTTGGTGGTTGATTATCCTGGGAATATTGTGAAAAATAATAGACAATGTAGATATGGTAAAGTACAGACAAAAAAATAGTTTTCAGCCTGTTGGTGATCTTATAAAAAGAGTTGCCGGCGATTTGATGAACCATCCCAACAGCAAGGCTCAGCGTTTATGGCGTTATTGGCGGCTGGCGGTTGGTGATCATGTTGCCAGATATACTGAACCGGTCCGGCTTGAGAATGGGGTGCTCCATGTCCGGGTGGATAATTCGGTCTGGATGCACAATTTGTCACTATTAAAGCCAGAAATAGTTCAAAACCTACAGAAAAGTTATCCAGAAGGGGCTGTGAAGGATCTGCGGCTTCGGCAGGGGTCTCTTAGGAGTAAACCAGTACAAGAGCCAAAAAAAGCTGAGCCACCACTACCGCCAACCATTGCAGAAGAGAAAAAAAAGGCAGCAAAAATAGTCGACAAAGTCTCTGATCCTGATTTGAAGGCATTACTTGCCAAGTTATATGAGTCACATCTGGTTCGTAAACGTATCGATCCTTCCTATTTTGAATAATCCAACAATTTTTTGAGTAGAATTTTCATGAATCATAAAAAATTAGAAGGCATGACCCATTTTATCAAAGCGTTTCAATGGTCGCTTTTGGGATTTAAGGCGGCGTGGCAAAACGAGACTGCATTTCGGCAGGAGGTAATGGGTATGGTGGTTCTGATTCCTCTGGGAGTGTGGTTGGGTGATACGCCTCTAGAGAGAGCTGCTCTTGTTGTTTCGCTTCTGTTTGTGCTGGTTGTTGAGTTGATAAACTCTGCAATTGAGGCGGTAGTTGACCGGGTTGGTTTAGAAAACCACCCTTTGTCTGGTAGAGCTAAAGATCTCGGTTCTGCCGCCGTATTTGTAGCCTTGGCAATTTCTGCTGTTGTTTGGATGGCTGTGGTTTTTACGAAATTGTAAAACATACAAACCATAGCTATGTCAAATCCTGCCTAAAGTAATTATATGAGTTGTTTTTACTAAGTTCTATACAGAAAATATTTCCGCCAAAATATATCTCTATTCAACAAGAATTTTGCATTCAAACCTTTTTTGTTTGTTAGTGGCTCGGATAGGAACCACCAATTAAATAGGTTTGTAAATATTGTGGCGATATTAAAATATTATAAAACTGACTAAAATAAACACTTTTTTTTAGTAAAAT